>CALBTQ010000330.1 GCA_937967875.1 uncultured Pseudomonadota bacterium | reverse complement strand
AGATCGTATTCGGTGACTGGAGTTCAGACGTGTGCTCTTCCGATCTACACGGAAGACATCATCGCGCATCACGGCGTGCTGGAACGGGGCACACGCTTTATCCAGAAGCCGTTTTCGATCGACGTTCTGTTGCAGGAAGTGCGCGATATCCTCGACGGCGACGATTAATCGACATAGAGCGAGCGGTCGGTCGTCGTTGCTCCCCGCATGGCGCAGATTTTCGCGGCGAATTGCACGGCCCGCCGCAACGATTCATCCCACGGCAAGTCGTTGACGATTCCGGCCAGCATGACCGCGCTGAAGGCGTCGCCGGCGCCGACCGTGTCGACCAGGTTCGTCACCGGCGGGGCGGCGGCATGCAACGTTTGCCCGTCGGCGAAAACGATCGTCGCGCCCCGGGCGCCCTGGGTGACGATCGTCGCTTGCGCCCGGCAGCGCGTACACAACGCATGTGCAGCGGCCAACGGATCGGCCGGCTCCGGTTGCAACAAGGCGAGCTCTTCATCGTTCATTTTGATCCAGGCGGCCGCGTGCATAAGCTCGTCGATCCCTTCGCGTGTCCACCAGGGCCGGCGCAGATTGACGTCGAGGAACAACGGCGCATCGATCGTTTTGCGCAAAGTCAGCAGCGTCTGATGCGAGACCGGCGAACGGGCGATCAGCGAGCCGTGGTACAACAGCGCCGGCGGACGATCGGCCAGACAGGCAGCGAGCGGCGGCCAGGCGATGAAATCATAGGCGCGCTCGGTAACGATCTCGTAGGCCGGTTGGCCGTTATGGAAAGACACCTCGACCGCGCCGGTGGCGTGGGCCTCGTCGGTTTGCATGCCGGCGGCGTCCATGCCCCAGTCGGTCATGCGGTCGACGATTTGCGCGCCGCGCTCGTCGCGCCCGATGCGGCTGACCATCAACGGCGCGCAGCCGAGGCCGTGCAGATGCCACGCGACGTTGAAGGGCGCGCCGCCGAGCACCGCGCGGCCGTCGGGGAACACGTCGAACAACACTTCGCCGAAAATCAACGGGCGTTTGGTCATTGGTCTTCCTTTGGTGTGCGCAGCGGTTCGATTTCCGGGCCGGCCAGCCGTCGCGCCAGACCGCTGCCGTAAAGCGAGGTGCCGCAGCCCCAGTCGGGCGAGAGGTAGCCGCCGGATGGCTCGTCGCGCCCCGTGTGGCCGTAGTTTTCCAGAATCGCGCCGCGATCGCTCGGGCGATAGCGGATCAGGTTGCCCGCCGCGACCGGCTCGTTTTCCGGCGTGAGCATCGAGGTGAAGCAGGCGCGCAGCGTCGCCGCGCCGCGTGCGTACAACTCCGGATCGCCGGTGATGCGGTGGTATTCCAGGTACAGCGGCACGAACAGGCCCTGGCGCGCGTCGTTGAACTCGGCATCGGCGTTCATCACACCGAATCCGCCGAAGGTGTCGAAGGACAAACGCGGGTGATCGACCACCTGTTGAAAGAGGCTGAGGCGGTCGAGAATCTCGCGCCCCAGGCGCAGCAGGTCGTCGTTGCCGTCGGCCTTGTGCAAATCCAGACAGGCGTAGGCCGCCCAGTACATGCTCAGGCTGTTGGCCGGATAGGCGCGGGTGAAGGGTTCGGGGCCGTCCTGTCCGGTGGGACGCCCGGCACAGGAGAGCAGCAGCTCATAGTCGAACCATTTGTCTTCCGGCAGCACCTCGCGCTGGATGAACCGCAAAGCGCGCTCGGCCGCCTGGGCGTACTTAGGTTCGGGAAACAGACGATGCAACCGCGCCAGCAACATCGCTGGAGCCGCCGCCGCCGCGCTTTGCGCCAGCGTGGGATCGACCTCGCCGCTGGCCTTGATCCACGAAGGGAACGCGCCGGCCTCGTCTTGCAGCGTCAGCAAGCGCTCCGCCAGTGAGCGGCACAAGGCGGGAATGCGCTCGTCGGCGGCGACGTGCTCGTGCCATTCGAGCAGATGAAAGGCGGTCACCGCCGCGTCGGGCAGGTGGAAATCGTCGCTCATGGCGAAGGCGCGCGTGCCGTTCTTCCAGGATACCTCGCCGTCGGGAAACAGGCATACGGCGGGCGGCAGACCGTTGTCGCGCGGCGCGTTGAGGAACAGTTCGACGATGCGCGTGCATTTGTCGGCCAGGGCGCGGTCGCCGATTTCCTCGGCGTGCAAGCGCGCGCCCAGAGCGGTGCGCACCTGGTTGAACCAGCAGGCGAAAGAGATCATCGGCAGCGCCTTCATCCGGCCGGTGTGGATCGTCTCGGTGAGCAAATAGTAGCCGAGGCGATTGGTGAACAGCGTCACCTGAATCAAGCGCATCATCTTGATCAAACGATCCTGTTGCCGCAGGTAGCCCGCCAGTTCCTTGGCGTTCATCAGGCCCGGTTGGCGGCGCGCGGTGACGGTTTGGGTGATCATCCCGCCGACGGGCCGGTCGTGGTAAGTGAACTCATGGTGCAGATCGGGGGCGAAGATGCGCTCGACCGCCAGCCTCTCGTACTCGACCAGCGGCAGCATCTGCGGGCGCGGATCGTCGCGGCGCGCAAAGCGCTCCCATAGCAGCGATGCGGCGCGGCCGTAGAACGAAGCGGGCGTCGGCGAGGCGAGCAGCAGGTAATGGCCGAAGCGCATTTCCGCGCCCCGCGCCAACGGCTTCCAACGATTGGTTTTGTGGAAGAAAACGTGGCCGCTGGTTTTCCAGGGCCCCAGACCGTGGGTCAGGCGGCAACCGCCGTCGCCGGCGTCATAGAGAAAATCGAGGTACGTTTTTTCGTCGGTCGGCCAGTTGTGCAGATCGGGCAGCAGGGCGATGTAGCGGTCGTCTTGCTGCGCGATGATCACCGGCGAGCGGTACATCTGATCGGCGATGACCATCTTTTTGCCCGGCCGCAAATAAGGCACATACCAGCGCGCCGGCTGACCGAACGTCGGACGATAGCGGATTTCCAGCGTATGCAGGTTGACCGGTTCGTCGATGCGCAGCGTGCAGGCGACGCGCACCAGTTGTTCGTCGCGCTCGTCTGCGGAAAATTCGAGGCGGCATTGCCCGAAGGGCAGATCGGCCGTCAGCGTCGTTTCATTCGCCGCATGCCAATGGAAGGTTCCCTGTTTGACGTCCCATTTCGCGGCCAGCGGCTGCAAGGCGAGAAAATTGTCGGCGGCGGGTTGCGGCCCGAAAGCGATCCGCTGCATGGCTGTGGTCATGGTCGATCCTCTATGTTGTCGGCCGGCGAATTGCACAATGGATGCAAGATTTTTGCAAGGCGGTCGATCATTTCCAAGCGGCACTGCGCAAAATTCATCAGGCATTGATCCTTTTCCGATAATCGGCGCGTGAAAAATTTTCGCCTGCCGTCTCAATTGCCCGCTGATATCAGTAAGTTATTGTCATGGGAAAAATGAGGCAATTTTCTGCGCGGTTGGCGCGCTATTTGCGTGTTGAAAATATGGAAAATTAAACTCAACTGCGACGCCGACAACATCCGTCAACCAAATCGAATAGGGGAGTAGTGCGATGAAACCGTCAAGCACAACCCTCTGGGTGTTGGTCCTTTCTTTTCTCTTCATTTTTACCGGCTGCGGAAGCGATGCGGACACGAACGATGCAGCGGCGGACGATGACGACGACATCGTCGCCCAGGCCAATTTGCAACCGGGGATCACGCCGCAAAGCGAGGGGGACGACAAAATCGGCGATGATGGGCCGATCACGGAAAGCGATATGGCCGAGGAGCCGAATCGTCCGGAAGAAGACTACCTGAAGCCGGACATCGAATATGGAATGCTCAGGTGCGCCTTGCCCGATCCGGCCGGCCTGGGTGAAGGAACGCTCTTCGGCGGCGGCCAGGCGATCGATCGGATCACAGTGTATGTGTTTGACGGCGAAACCTGTGAGCCGATGCAGAGTGCGCGGGTGCATTACAATTCCAACTCTTATTACACCGACCACGAAGGCAAGGTGGTCATTCCGATTGCCGCCGACGGACCGGTCACCGTTTCGGTCTACAAAACCTATTACACCTCGTGGAGCTACACCGTCGATGCGGCGGTCATGTATTTCCGTCTCGCGCCGGAAGATCCCGCACGAACCTCGCACGATTCGCAGGAAGGCGTGTTCACGCTCGACGGGCAGCCGTTGACGATCGCCAATCCGCAGAATCTGGTCGAGGCGTTCATCGATCCGCTGCACTTCGGCTTGGTGTTGCCTGGGCAGTCGCTGGCGCGAAGCACGCTGCTGGACGCGCACGAGTACTTTTCCAGGAACGATTTCGAGATTTGCCTGGCTTATGAGTACGGTCCCGATTGCACCTACCTGCCGACCAACTTTTTCATTCCGGACGTCAACGTGACGCTGGATATCCCCGGTTACGGCGAGTTGGGCGTGTGGGCGGTGAACGAGAGCTATCAGATTCCGGTATACGACGACGCGCTACGCACATCGGTGCAGGCGTTTATGCCGCAGGTGGACCTGGCGGCGATGATGGATTTTGAAACCTTCGCGGCGATGGTGGTGGAACTGGCAACGAATTGGAACTTCTTCGACGTGTTCAAGCCGCTGGTCGTGCCGCTGTTCAACCGGGGCGCTTCGGTTTCGCACGTGGGCGCGTTGCCGGATTGGGATCTGATCGGCAAGCCGGATATGGAAGTCCAGGAAGTCGGCGTCGACGGGCAGCGCATTTCGTTCAACGTGAATGAGGCCCAGAGCGAATTCGACTACTTCGCGATTCTTGGCGCGGAGGCGCCCAACCGCTCGTTGATCCCCCTGAGTTTGGCCGCGTTGGATAAAGAACCGGTGTATCTGGATTACGCCGAAATGCCCGACGCCGACTACCTGGCGGTGAGCGTCAAGACCGACATGCTCAAGACGACCAACGAATTCAGCAACATGCAGATCGCCGTGAAGTACGCCGAGGATGTTTTCGGCTTCGAGGACGGCGTTTCCTTCGAGGATCAGGACTACGGCCCGCGCTTCGATCCGGAGCTGACGCACTACAATTACTCGACCGGCGAAGTCACCTGGGAATTGCTGGACCAGGATATGGATATCGATCTGTTCCTGGTGATCGTTATGCCCAATTACTATTATTACTACATGCCGGTGCACATGGCGGTCCTGCCGCGTGAGGCGCACAGCCACGCCGTTCCGTTCACCGCCTGGGGCCTGCGGCCGGACGATTTCGATCTGGTGACCGTGCTGGCGATCGATTTCCCGTACGATCCGAATGAGGGCTTCGATCCGTCGAAAATTTTCGGCTACAACATCAAACGGATGAGCGCCTGGTTCTACCCGGATCCGATCGTGCTGTTCAGCGATTGGCTCTGAGCGACGTTCGACAACGAAGTTTAAAACCCGGGTTGCGGCCGGGGTTTTCCTATGGATAGAGCAGATAATCGCCGGTGGGCAACGCAGATCGGAAGAGCGTCGTGTAGGGAAAGAGTGTAGATCTCGGTGG
>CALBTQ010000329.1 GCA_937967875.1 uncultured Pseudomonadota bacterium | reverse complement strand
CAGGACAAAGCCGAACAGCAGTTCGCCGCCCTGTTGCTCAACCTGGCCGCCTACGACGTGATCGGCCAGATCGACTTCCCGGCCGGCCTGGGCGAAGACACCCCGCTGTTCCTGTACTACATCGACGCGGACACCGTGGGCGAAGCGTTCAGCCAGATCGAATGGTCGATCGTCAACAGCACCTGGTTGGAGTGGGCGAAATCCGCCGCCGACATGATCAACAACGGTTGGGGAATCGACCTGGACTGCGAACTGTAGATCACCTGATAAACGATCGATAAACGATCCGACCTCGCTTGCGGGGTCGGATTTTTTTTACATCGAAACGGCGCCCTTGCGAAATTCGGTGGCCCCGATCATCGCGTTGATCAACACCGGCGTGCCGCCGCGCGCCAATTGCTTGGCCTGTTGCAACACGGCGGAAACGTCTTCCGGTTTTTCCAAGAGCAAACCCATCGCGCCGAAACCCTCGGCCACGCGATGATATGCCGTCCGCGCCAGCACGGTGCCGACGTCGTCGTGCAGAATCTCGACCTGTTCGCGGGCGATTTGCGCCCAACTGCCGTCGTTGCCGACCAGGGCGATAACCGGCAGGTCATGGCGCACGAAGGTGTCGAACTCGGCCAGACCATAACCGAGCGAGCCGTCGCCGTACAGCAGCCACACCTCGGACTGCGGGCGCGCCAACTTCGCGGCCATGGCGAATCCGGCCCCCACTCCCAGCGTGCCGAACGCGCCGGGATCGAGCCAGGAAAACGGTCCGCGCGGCCGCAGAGTGTAAGCGGCGGAGGCGACGAAATCGCCGCCGTCCACAACCAGAACGCTGTTGTCGTCGATAACCTCGTTCAGTTGCTTGAGCAACGCCAACGGATTGATGAACTCGGTGGATTGCGCGGCCACAGCCCGAATTTCCGCCTCGCGCTCGTTGTCGCGCTCGCGCAGGCGCATGCTCCACTCCGGGAAACGATCGGCGGACGATTTCATCCGCTGCGCCAGTTCGATGAGAAACACACCCGGATCGGCGAGGACGCCCATCGTCGGCCGGCGGTTGAGCCGCAAGTCGCGCGCGCTGAGGTTGACCGAGACGATCAGCGCCTTACGATTTATCTGCCGTCCGTAATCAAGGCGGAAATCCTGCGGCACGCCGGCAAGGACGACCAAATCGGCCTCGCGCAGCGCTTCGCGGCGACGGTGGAAATACTGGAGCGGATGATCGCGGCCCAACAGTCCGCGCGCGGCGCCCGCCAGGTACACGGGCACGCCGAGTTTTTCGACCGCGCCGACCATGTCGTACATCTCGCAAGCGCACAGCATCGCCTGCGAACCGACGAGCAAAACGGGGCGTTGCGTGCGGCGCAGATAAACGGCGGCCTGATCGATCTGCTCCGCCGGCGCTTCGCGGCGCGGCGTCGGATGCGGCCGGCCGGGCGCGATCAGATTGCCGTCCACGAACAAATCGTTCACGTGCCGTCGCAGGTACCATTGCAAAGCGCGCGCGGATAATCCCTTCGCCTTGCCCTCGCCGCTTGCCTGCCGGTACCAGTCGCGCACCAGCGTTTCGTCGTACAGCAGATCGACCGGCAATTCAATAAAAACCGGCCCGGGCACGTCGGTGCGCGCGACGGCAAAGGCCAGTTCCAACTGCGGCACGAGGTCGCGTAATTTGGCGATGCGCATGGCGCGTTTGACGTGCGGTTTCATCAAGGCCATCTGGTCGATGTCCTGCAACGAGCCGCGTCCTTTAAGAAAAGTGGCCGTCGCGCCGCCGATCAGGATCAACGGCGACTGCGCCAATTGGGCGTTTTTCACGGCGGTGACGGTGTTGGTCAGACCGGGACCGGCGGTCACTGCGGCGACGCCCGGAATGCCGGTCAGGCGCGCCATGGCGTCGGCGGCAAAAACGGCGGCGGCTTCGTCGCGCACGTCGATCACGCGGATGCCCTCCCGTTTGGCGGAAACGAGAATCGGCGAGATGTGCCCGCCGCACAAGGTGAACAGATGTTCGACGCCGTGGTTGCGCAACACCCGGGCCGTCAGTTCGCCGCCGTTCATCGCTTTCTCCTTCGGTAAATAAAAAGGCGGCTATCCGCTAGCCGCCTTTTTCCTATTGCGTTGCTCCGATCAGACGACCTTGTCCTCCGGCAGATCCTCGACAAACTCCAAGCCCAGACGGGCGCTGTCGAACATCTTGCCGGCCAGATGGTGATAGGGCACGCCGCTGAAGAAATGGTGGCTTTTCGTCGGGAAATCCTTGCCCTCTTCCCATTCCTTCTTTTGCAGATTGATGTAGCCCTGTTGTTTTTGTTGGGCCATCTCCGACAGCAACACGCTCATACCGTGGCCCATCGCATGTTGGCCGCCGAGGGTGATGAACAGGAACTTGATGCCCATTTCGCCCAGTTCGTCGAAGGTGATGGGCTTCTCATCGTTGTACCACTTGAAGGACGACGAATAGTTGAAGGCGAATTTTGCGTCGGGATAGCGTTTGTGCACTTCGCTGGTGAAGGTTTCCAGCGGTCCGCGATCGGAAGTGGGGAACTCGCACCAAATCAGATCGGGCACGCCGGAATCCAGGTACGTCAGGGCGCGATTGACCGCCAGGTCCATGCCGCGGGCCGACTCGGGCGCGTCCACGGCGCTCAGACCGTCGGTGCGGGCGATGATGACGAAATCCTTGTTGCCCAGATCGTCGGCGACTGCGCGCATCATCTTGAGCTTGCCGACCATCTCGCCGGGGGAGATCAGCGCCTTGCCGCCGATGTGTCCGCAACGCTTGGGCAGCACCTGAGATCGGAAGAGCACACGTCTGAACTCCAGTCACCGAATACGA
>CALBTQ010000328.1 GCA_937967875.1 uncultured Pseudomonadota bacterium | reverse complement strand
CCACCGAGATCTACACTCTTTCCCTACACGACGCTCTTCCGATCTCATTTTCAGAAAATCGCGACGCGAAAAGCGGTTCATATCGTGATGCCGTTTCATCAGAACAGCCCTCCAATAAGATCGATCAGCGGATACAGCAAGAGATTTACGCCGCGCACATCGGCCGGCGCCCAGTCGGTCGCAAAGCCGTAGGCGGCCGGATCGTCGTGCAGGTTGGCCATGTTCAGCCACAGCAGGCCGTTGAGCGACGGCGAGGAAAACGCGTAATACGGGCCCGCGAGGGCCACGCCGTCGATCGCGGCGACGCTGTAGGGCGTCAGCGGATCGAGCGACGCGGGCGGTTCGGCGAAGTAGTACGCGTCGGCAAATTCGTCCTGGTCGAAGTGCTCGTAGTCGCGCGCCGTGCCCGATCGGCAGCTCATGTCGTAGGCGAAGACGCGGTCGGTTTCGCCGGCGGCGGCGTAGGTCGCGTCGATGGTGAAGGTCTCCGCGCCGTTTTCGTCGAGGTACACGGTGGTCACGCTCGCCCCGGCGGGCACGGTGAGCACGCCGTTGTCGTCCACGCCGGTCGCGCCGGATTCGGTGGGCAACGTACCGGCGAACAACGCGGCGAAGGTCGCGTCTTCGTCGAGGGTGAGATGTTCGGTGTCGACGACCGCGTTGTCGGGGGCGATCGCCTGCACGGTCACTCCGACGCTGTCATTGCCCGCGCCGGGCGTGGCCGCGGCCACCGGACCGCGATCGGCGAGCGCGACTCCCAGATCGTCGCCGGGCGCGAAGTCGGACGCGGCGTAGCCCAGCCGCGCGCATTCATAAGAACCGTAAAACACGGGTTGGTCGCCATAGGGATCCACGCCGAAGTACGGCAGCAGTTCACGCAGCGGGAACGGCCGCGAGTAGAAGGCGGCCAGATCGAACTGGAAGGCGTCGGTCGGCACGTCCAGCAGCGGCAGCACCGCGATGAGCAACGAAGGCAGCAACTCGCCGTTGCCGAACTTGGTCAGATCCTCTTTCACTTCCAGCGGCAGCAGGGCCAGCACGCCCTGAATGCCGACGCCCTGCCAGAGAAAATCGGCCAGCACGCCCACGGTCATGACCAGGTCTTCCTCGAAGCGAATGCGCGCATCGGCGTCACCGCCCAGATGATCGCGCAGGCGCGTCAGACTGTCCTTGACCGAAAGCGATTGACCGTCCCACAGCAGCTTTACCTGCTGCGTGCCGGTGATGAAATGCCCCTGCAGCGCGAAGTGCGTGACGTGACCGACGTCCAGCGAATCGTTTTGCACGAACACGTCGTCGCTTTGATCGTCCGTTTCCGCCGCCGCCAAATCCGCCGCGGTGAGCAATGCGTCGGCCGCATCACTTAAAGACTGAGCCGAAGCGCTCCACGCCTCGTCGCCGCCGTCCTTGAGCGTCAGCAATTCCGGATGTTCGAGCGCCGCGGTGAGAATGCCGGCGAGAATGTCGTCGCCGTTGTCGATGACCTCGACCAGATCGGCGACGCCTTCCAGCGATTGCGAGGCCAGCAGTTGCAGCAACGCGTCGAGCGCGTGATAGAACGCCTCGATCGCGTACAAGTCGGTCTTATCCCACTCGGGACCGAGGTTGAAAAATTCGTGCTCCTTGAACTTGATCGGCAGACCGTCGAAGCGATAGGAAAAGTCCGTCGCGTTCTGCAAGGCCGCCAGGCGTTCCAACTGCGCGTCGATGAGCAGAATGAGGTTGGAGAATGCGCTGTCGGCGAGCACCGCCACCCAATCGTCGTCCTCGGCGACGACCGATTTAAACGTCGGCGACGGGTCGGGCTCGGCGCCGTCGTGCACGTAGGGGGTCAACAAACCGAAGACGATATCGATCAGACCGACGGTGTTTTGCAGCGAAGCGAGCACCAGGCCGAAGCGGGCCTCGTCGCTGGCGTCGTCGATCCGGCCGGCGCGGTAGAAGGTATCGAACGCGGCGAGGTATTCGCCCGCCGCCAGATACTGCTTGCCGTTGGCGAGCAAATCGGCAAGGAGTTCGTCATTCGTGTCGTCGTCGCCGGTGTCGTCGTCATCGTCGAGCGTGTCGTCGTCGCCGGTGTCGTCGTCGTCGGACGAATCGTCGTCATCGCTATCGTCATCGTCCGAGGTTCCGTGATCGTCATCGTCATCATCGCCGCAGCCGGGCGTCGCCGAGAAGCAAAGGACCAACAGGAACAACAACCAAACCCATTTCAATTTCAGGCGTCGCATGATTCCCTCTCATGCCGATGAACGTGGACGGTCAATTTATCATGCGCCTATTAATTGTTCATTAAGTTTTAACCAGACCGACATTCGATCAGGATAACGTATCGGCCGCCTTTTCGGCGCGGGCGCGAAATTCGCTCATGTCCACGACCACGCCGTTTTCGCGCGCCTCTTCGGACGCAAAACACAACAGGTGGCTTTCCAGCGCACGCTCGGCGTTGGTCAGCAGGTCGCGGTTTTCGTCGCGCACGCCCTCGGCGAAGCGGACCATGATCGTCTCGTCGCCGCCGCCGTGCACGATGCCGTGGTAGCGGATGCGCTCGCGGTCGATGCGCCCCGGCTGGTAGGTGCGCGTTTCCAACCGGCCGGAGAAATCGGCCGAGCGGATTTCGCCCTTGGCGCCGTGCAGGTTGAGCGTGCGCTCCCAGGCGAGGCTGAAGCCGGTGAGCTGAAACGAGGCGACCACGTCGTTGGCGAACTCGATGCTGACGGTCTGGTGGTCGACGACCTCGTTGTCGGCGCGAAAGGCGCACCTGCCGTTGGTCGTTTCGCGCAGCGCCTTGAGCACGTTTTCCTTGCTGATGTCGTGGACGATCACCGAGGCCATCGAGCGGAAGCGCGGATTGAACACCACGTCGCGCACCGCTTCCCACGATTGGCCGGTCAGCAGTTGCCACGGCAGGTCGGGCTGGCCGGGGTCGACGAACTGCTTATAGGCGTTGAACAGGCACGTGTCGAAGACCGGGCAACCGTCGAGGCAGCGCTCGGGCGCGCCGTCGGGCGCATTGGCGGCGATGAAGTACGACAGCTTGCCGAAGGACGATACGCGGGTCACCGGTGCGTCGGCGTACCAGCAGACGAGGTCGAGATCGTGCACGCCCTTGGCCAGCACGAACGAGTGGCTCAGGTCGCGGCGATGGTGGATGCCGCGCACGTAGGAAAGCAGAAAGTGCCAGTAGCCGATGTTTTCGGCGCAGTCGATGTTCATCAGGCGGCCGATGCGTCCCTCGTCGAAAATCGTGCGCATGCGCGTGTAGATTTTGTTGTAGCGGCTCTGCAGTGCGATCATGAGCACCAGCGCCCGCGCCCGGGCCTCGCGCGTGAGGTGCACGCATTCGCCGGGCGTGAGCGCCATCGGCTTTTCGAGAAATGTGTGATAACCCGCACGCAGACCGGCGACCGTCGATTCGTAATGCATGCGGCAGGGCAGCGCGTTGACCACCGCGTCGGCCAGTTTTGGTTTGGCGAAAAGATCGCGCCAATCGCGGAAGGCGTTTTCTTTGGGGATGGCGAAGCGGCGCACGAAGTCGGCGCGGCGTTCGTCGTCCATTTCGGCGACCGCGACGAATTTCATCAGGTCGCCGTGCTTTTTGGCCAAGGTAGCCAGGTTCAGTTCACCGCGCGCGCCGGCGCCGATCAGGGCCATGGTAATCGGACGATGTGCGGACATGGATGTTCCTCCAAAGAAGTGGAGAACGTGCGGCGGTGGGTCATTTCATGAGGAACGGCCGGGTTTGTCAAGAATTTTTGAGCATCCGCCTCAGCTACCACTTTAAAAAGTTTTTTACCCGGTAGATTTATATTGCTATATTAAAGGAAAGATGTTATTCTGGCGCCGCTCCATGGGGGTGGAACAAGCAAAATCGTAACCGCACAGGGTCCCGCGCATTCGTTCATTGAAGGAGGGTTCGATGAAGATTTATGCGCCGACACTGTTGTGCCTGCTTTTTTGTCTGTTGCTTGTCGCCGCATGCGCGGACGACGACGACGACAACGACGATGCCGCCGATGACGACGACGATGACGATGACGACGATGACGACGACTCCGCCGACGACGACTCCGCCGACGACGACGCGTCGGACGATCCGGTCGATACGTTCTGGGGCGCCGCGCCGGAAGAGGAGGTGCGCCTGGAGGTCTTCGACCGCGTGTGGAGCACGCTGGAGCAAAACTACGCCTGCTTCGCCAACAAGCGCCAGACGCTCGACTGGCAGGCCGTGCGCGACGCGTACCGTCCGCAAGTGCAGGCCGCCGAAAGCTACGGCCGCTTCTTTCAATTGCTCAATGCGATGATTGACGAGCTGCACGACACGCACACGACGATCCAGAGCGTGCGCGTGTGCTATCAGTCGACCACCGAACAGCGCCCGCCGGTGTTCAGCAATAATTACTACACGTCCTATTACGGCGCGTGCGTGACGCCGACGCTCAACGACGAACTGGTGGTCTATCGCGTGACCGACGACAATCCGGCCGGGTTGCAGCCGGGCGATCTCATCCTGGGTTACGACGGCAAGACGTGGGCGGAAAATCTGGCCGACATCGACCAGCGTCGTCTGCCCGCCTGCGGGGCCAACGGCTCGGCGGAAGCGACCGAGCACGTGCGCCGGTTGCAGGTCGCGCTGGACAACGCGCATCTGTTCACCACGCTGGACGTGCAGCGCGGCGACGCCAAAGCGGTCGAGCACATCGCCACCGACGATCTGATCGCCTACGGCAGCGACATTTTGTGCTCCGACCAGTTGCCGGTGGACGGCGTCGAGTTTCCGTACGAATTCTGGAGCGACCAGCCGTCCGACGCGCTATACGGTCACGGTCATGTGAAGTACGGCACGATCGAAGGAACGAACATCGGCTACATCTACGTCTATCAGTGGTTTTTCGGCGCGGGCGAGGAATACACCGAGGCGGTCGAGGCGTTGATGGACACCGACGCGCTGATCATCGACCAGCGCTTCAACCAGGGCGGCATTCCCCACGCCAGCGACGGCAATTCGCTGCTGTTCGGCGCGGACGTCGACTTCATCATGCGCTTCGTGCCGCGCGATCCCAACGGCGCGACGATTTACGATCTGCTGCTGGATCCGGGCGTCGGCGACACCGTGTCGATCGACGCGGACGAGGCGACCTTCTACGACAAGCCGATCGCCGTGCTGATGGGCCCGCGGGCGATGAGCGGCGGCGATATCTATCCGGCGATGATGGTGCATCATCCGCGCGTGCGCACCTTCGGGCGGCCGACCAACGGCGGCTTCGGCGGGCAGGCGCAGTACTGGAGCTCGCCGGATCCGTTCATCAACGATCTGCTGCTGTACTACACCAAAACCGTCGGGGTGGACGCCGACGATCAGCCGCTGCAGGCGTGGGAGCACACGCCGGACGAAAGCGTATGGCTGACCGTTGCGGACATCGCCGCGGGCGTGGACACGGTGGTGCAGGCCGCGCTGACTTGGATCGACGAGGAAAACGCGCGACGCTGAGCCTGTCGCGTCACTCGCCGGCGGCGCCCGTCAGGCGGCGGAACAAGCGGCGCATACGGTCGCTGTAATCCTCCAGCAGCGAGTACGTGCAGGGGATGACGAAGAGCGTCAACAGCGTGGCGAACCCCAAGCCCCAGATCATGCAGATGGCCATCGGTTGCCACATCATCCCCTCGCCGCCCATGCCCAGAGCCATGGGCAGCAAACCGGCGATGGTGGTCAGCGAGGTCATGAGGATCGGCCGCATGCGCTGCGCGCCCGCCTCGGCCACCGCCTGATTGACCGGCACGTTGTTGCGCCGCAGGTTGTTGGCGAAATCGACGAGCACCAGCGAGTCGTTGACGACGACGCCGGCGAGCGCGACCACCGAAATGCCCGCGACCAACGAGAAGGTCAAACCACCGACGATCAAGCCCAACGCCACACCCAGCAGCGAAAAGGGCACGGTGAACATGACCACCAGCGGCTGCAGGAACGATTTGAACTGTGAACCCAGGATCATGTAGACCAAAATCAGCGCGATGAGAAATTCGGTGAATAGGTCGCCGAAGGCTTCTTCGCGCTGTTTCGCCTCGCCGCCGAATTCCAGGCTGTAGCCCGGATAACGTGCGGACAGATCGTCGTACTTCTGCTTGAT
>CALBTQ010000327.1 GCA_937967875.1 uncultured Pseudomonadota bacterium | reverse complement strand
ATCGTATTCGGTGACTGGAGTTCAGACGTGTGCTCTTCCGATCTCCAGCGGAATGGTCTTGCACATTTCCTTTTCGCGATCCTCGACGGTGCCGCCCAGCGCGTCGGCTTCCAGACCGAACCGCCACTTTTCGAGATCGGTCATGATCTGTCCCGGGCAGATGCAGTTCACCCGGATGTTCATGCCCGCCAGTTCTTTGGCCATGACCTTGGTCAGCATGATCACCGCCGCTTTGGCTACAGCGTACGCGCCATTGAAGGTCGGCGGCACTTTGCCCGCGCGCGACGAGGTGTTGATGATGCTGCCCGGCCGACCGAACATCAGCGGCAGCAACGCGCGCGTCACGCGGAAGACGCCGTGCAGGTTCACGTCGATCGTTTTCATCCACGCCGCTTCGTCATAGGTAAAGGAAAGATTCGGCACCCCGAAGGTCGCCCCGGCGTTGTTGCTCAGGATGTCCAACGTTCCGAAGCGCTCCTTGACCTTGGCAACCATGGCGGCGATGGACGCCGGATCGGTAACATCGAGTTCGACGGCGAGCGTTTGCACGCCGAACTTTACGGCCAACTCGCCGGCCAACGCCTCCATCTCATCCATCTTGCCCACGGGCACGCCGCAATCTTCCGAAGGCAACGAGCCCAGGTCGGCGATGATGATGTTTGCGCCCGCGCCCGCCAATTTTTCCGCGATGGCGAATCCGATGCCCGTCTTTTTGCCCGCACCGGTTATTAGCGCATTTTTCCCGCTTAGCTGAATTTGCATTCCTTACTCCTTTGCCTTGCGTAACTTACCGACATAACACGTACTTTGCAACTGAATATTCAAACTGAAATATGTCTTTTCGAGCATATAATGAATATAGTTCATTGTATGAACGCCTTTCATTTATACGTGGAAACCAGAGGCTCTGCAAGGGGTTTTTGCAGAAATTTTCAGGTACTTTCTACGGATGAAGCTTCGTTGTTTTCCTTGTGATGATGGTCGTCATGCTCGTTGACCAGGGCGATCAACCGTTCTCCCGGTTCCGGCAGCAGCCGCGTATCGGTGGAAAAGGGAACCAGCGTTTTTTTTCTTGATGATCAGAAAGAGTGGGACGGCGGATTTGCCGTCTGAATTCGTCTTCACCAACCCGGTTCGATCACGCACGAAAAAAAACCCGATGCGCGAACATCGGGCTCGTTGTATTCAAAATTAAACGGTTGTTAGAAGCGAGGCGGACGCCCGCCATGACCGCCGTGACCGCCGTGTCCACCCCGGCCGCCACCGCCGCCACTACGCTGTTTTTCCATCGCCCGGTCGACTTTGATGGTGCGACCGTCGAGGTCGGCGCCGTTCATTTCGGAAACGGCCGCCTCAGCCGATTCTTCATCGGCAAAGGTGACGAAACCGAAACCACGCGAACGGCCGGTGTCACGATCGGTGATCACTTTGGCTTCCGCAATTTCGCCGAACCGCGAAAAAGCCTCATGCAAACTCTGATCGTTCGTACCCCAGCTCAGGTTTCCAACATACAGTTTCTTGGACATGTCTCGATCTCTCTTTCCTTACGACGTTCCGGTCGACCGAAACGTCAGCGTTGCGCGGGACTCCCCCCGCCAGTTGACTCGATTTACCTGAGGAAACACACTTCTCCGGTACGCACCAATCACCTATTGGAAACCTGTGAGGTCAATACGGCAGGCCGATCCGGATATGCTTATTCCCTTTCTCCAGGCAAATAACGTATCTGCATATAATATTAATGTGTGCAACCTGGCCTGTAAATGGCAGATCGGAAGAGCGTCGTGTAGGGAAAGAGTGTAGATCTCGGTGG
>CALBTQ010000326.1 GCA_937967875.1 uncultured Pseudomonadota bacterium | reverse complement strand
AGATCGTATTCGGTGACTGGAGTTCAGACGTGTGCTCTTCCGATCTAGGTCTTCATTGGCCAGCGTGTCGGTGCCCACGTCGATGATGGCGATGACGATCTCCGGATCGCCCGTGGACATCTTCCACGCTTCGGTCGCTGACAAGCCGGGAATGTAATTGGTCTGCGTCGGGTCGGTCGATTCGGGATCGAGCGGATTGAACCCCAGCAGTACATTGGAGTTGACGAACAGGTCGGTGGAAAAACCGCCCGTGCCCGGATCGGGGCGCTCCAGGTCGTTGGGAATGTTGGCGACAAACACGGCCTTGTGCGGCAGCTCGCCGGTGAATTCGCCGCCGGTCATGTCGCGTAGATCGTCGTCGAGCTCGACGAGCAACCGCCGCGCGAAGGGGAAACGACCACCGGCAGGCGTGAACACGAGAGAATCGTTCTCGACCGTGGTCGTACCCAACGAGGTCGCTCCGGCGACGGGCGCGCCGGTTTCCAGATCCTCGACCGCAATGGCCGTGGTCTGCACCGTGGCCGCGTCCAACGATTGGTCGAACACGATCACCAGCGGTTCGTCGGTGAACACCTCGAACCGGCCGTAATTGGGCTGCATGGAAACAAGCGAGAAAGCCATCGCCACGGTGGGCAGGCATACGAATAGAGCAACCATGGAGAAGAAAATCGTACGACGCATCCGCAATACTCCCCTTGTTTTCGTCCTCCCAACCAAACGGCGTACTTTACCATTTACTTAAGGCAGCGCCAAGCGAATGATTTAGATGAATAATCGAAAGTTCAGCCGGGAATCACTGGCCGATTTTCGGTTTGCGCAGTTGCCGTTTTCGCCATTCCTGACGGAAAAGCAGGTAGACCAATCGCGTCGGCAACAGGTGCGCCAACGCGAAAAGAATCTTGCTGAACACGCCCGGTAAAACCATCGCCTTGCGCCCCAAGCCGGCGAGCGCTTCCTTGACGACCGGCTCGACGTCCATGGCGATCGGGCTCGAAGGCGTGCCGGCGATCTGATGAAACTCGGTGCGCGTCAGGCTCGGATCGAGCGCGAGTACGTCCACGCCCTTTTCCTTCAATTCATAATGCAGCGCCTTGCCGAAGAAATGCGTATACGCTTTCGTCGCAGCGTAGTTGGCCATCAGCGGCGAGGGGAATGCGGACATCATCGAGGACGTGAAGATCATGCCGCCGCGGCCCTTGGCGGCCAGGTAGTTACCGAGTCGATGCGCCAGGATCATCGGCGCGCGCACGTTCAGATCGACCATGGCCAACTCGCGGGGATAATCATTGAGAATGAAATCGCCCATCAGGCCGAAGCCGGCGTTGGCGACCAACAGGCCGACGTCCAGTTCATCGAGCACCGGTTCGATGGTCGCGAGGAAATCGGGCCGGGTCAGATCGATCGCCACAGTGCGCGTTTGAATTTCGTGCAACACCTGCAGTTGCCGCGCCAGTTTGTTGAGTCGTTCGGCGCGACGGGCGATCAGCACGACGTTCAAACCGCGCGCGGCCAGTTGGTGAGCGAATTCCGCGCCGATGCCCGATGAGGCGCCGGTGATGACGGCCCACGGGCCGTACTTTTCTTTGAAGGTTTTCATGGGCGATATGATTAGGCCGTTTCGGGCGCTTGTCAAACACAACGTTGCGTTTCCGCAAGCAATTGGTATAACCGTATCGACCACACGCAACAACCTATCGGGAGTACAACCATGACGCCGACACAGGCGCGGGCCGCTTCGATTTTCGCTCAGGAACCGCCCCGGGACGGACGTGCGTTCATGCACGTTCAATGGGCGGCGATCGAGCCGTTTTTCCACGATCTGCTGGCCGTCGAACTCGCTGCCGACAACGTTTCCGGCTGGCTGAGCGCCTGGTCGTGGCTGAGCAATGTGCTCGACGAATCCTACGCGCGCCTGCACGTCGCCACGACGGTCAACACCGAGGACAAAGAGGCTGAAGCGCATCATCGTCGTTTTCTGGAGGCGATTTATCCGCCCGCGTTGGCCATGGAACAGAAGCTGAAGGAAAAGCTGCTCGCTTCCGGTCTGGAGCCGGAAGGCTTTGCGCTGCCGTTGCGCCACATGCGCGCCGAGGCGGATCTGTTTCGCGAAGCCAACCTGCCGTTGATCACGCAGGAGCAGAATCTGGTTACCGAGCTCAATAAAATTTACGGCGCGCAAACCGTCGAATGGGAAGGCAAGGAACTTACGCTGATCCAACTGACGCCGGTGTATCAGGAGACCGAGCGGGCGCGACGCGAAAAAGCGTGGCGTTTGTCGATGGAACGTTGGCTGGCCGATCGCGGCATGATCAACGACGTGTGGACGCGCTTCCTGGCGTTGCGCAAGCAAATGGCGGCCAACGCCGACAAGAGCGATTACCGCACCTATCGCTGGCCGTTGCTGCATCGCTTCGATTACACGCCGGACGATTGCCGCTCGTTTCAGGACGCGATCGAGCAAGTCGTCGTGCCGGCGGCCGAACGAATTTATACGCGACGTAAGGAACTGCTGGGCGTCGAGCGGCTGCGTCCGTGGGACCTGGATGTCGATCCGCTCGGGCGCGAACCGTTGCGGCCCTTTGTCGAAGTGGCCGACATGGAGGAAAAGGTGGGGCGGATCTTTAACAAGATGGATCCGCAGTTGGGCGGGTATTTCGGCGTCATGCGCCGCGAGGGCTTGCTGGATCTGGACAATCGCAAAGGCAAAGCGCCCGGCGGCTATTGCACGAATTTCGATTATGCGCAGCAGCCGTTCATTTTCATGAACGCCGTCGGCCTGCAGCGCGATGTCGAAACGCTGCTGCACGAGTCGGGGCATTCGTTCCACGTGTTTGAAATGCGCGGTCTGCCGTATCAACAGCAAAAGAGCATCGCGTTGGAATTCGCCGAGGTGGCCTCGATGTCCATGGAACTGCTCAGCCTGCCGTACCTGATCGGCGAAGACAGTTTTTACACCGACGTTCAGGCCGCGCGGGCGCGGGCCGAGCAACTCGAATCGATCGTGTTGTTCTGGCCGTACATGGCGGTGGTCGACGCTTTCCAGCACTGGGTGTACGAAAACGACGAGGCCGCGAGCGATCCGGCGCAGTGCGACGCGCAGTGGAGCAAGCTGTGGCGGCGGTTCATGCGCGGCGTCGACTGGGACGATTTCGCCGACGCGATGGCGACCGGTTGGCATCGCAAGCACCACATTTTCAAGTATCCATTCTACTACGTCGAATACGGCCTGGCGCAACTGGGCGCGGTGCAGGTGTGGCGCAATGCGCTGCAAAATCACGCCGGCACGCTGGCGGCGTATCGGCGGGCGTTGGCGCTGGGCGCGACGGCTTCGCTGCCCGAATTGTTCGCCGCCGCCGGGGCGAACTTCGCTTT
>CALBTQ010000325.1 GCA_937967875.1 uncultured Pseudomonadota bacterium | reverse complement strand
TGCGAATGGGACTTTCCAGTTAAATAACTGCAAATCAAGTCGTCCCCGACTTGATTTGCCTACGGTCGACGAAAAGCGCGGTTTTCGTCTCCCTTCCCGACTTTAACACCATCCTTTTTCACATAACGTAAGTGCTTAAGGCGATTTCAATTTAGGGTGCCCTAAGAAAAAAAACGGGCGAAATCAACAACGTTGAAATGAATTTCTGTGTCGGCTCTTCATGCCCGCAGGGCGCAGGTCAATAGCGAAGGGCTTCAGCCCTGGTAACAGAAGGAGCAAACTCAAGCAAACCCCGGAGGGGTGCAGGTGATGACTCAGATGTTTTCGAATCTGGAATATCACATCGTTTTTTCGACGCAGATTCCTTCACCCCTTGTCAGGGGTTGGATGACTTGGGCTGATCGCGATTTCCAGGGCTATCGCCCTTCGCTACTGACCAACCGCCCCTCCGGGGCTTTTTTTTGGCTCCGGGTGTCCCAATTTTGAAGTCAAGAATCATCCCTGACTGGATTTACTTCATAATCGCTTCGTTATTTTTTTAACAGCAAACGTAGGTTTGTTTCGCTAACGGTTGATAAACTGTTGGAAAAGCCGCACGTTCGCCGCTTTCATCACACGATTTTCCGCAAAATCAACGAAAAAATCGGCTGGTGCGTCCCAACTGTTTGATTTATCGTAAGTACTACATGTGGTAGGTGAAACATTGTCTATATCCAACCAGTTGCGTTTTTTCTTTGACTTGATCGCGGCTTGTATGCTAGTTTTTGACCGCCTGTCGCGTGCGGCGACATGGTAGGGGGATTGTATATGCGCATCAAAGAAGTTGAACTTGTTGGCTTTAAATCGTTCGTCGACAAGACGCGGATCGCCCTGAACGAGGGCATCTGCGCCGTGGTCGGTCCGAACGGTTGCGGCAAAAGCAACGTCGTGGATGCGGTGCGCTGGGTCATGGGGGAAATGAGTGCGAAAAGCCTGCGTGGCTCGGAAATGCAGGATGTCATCTTCAACGGCACGGAAACCCGCAAACCAATGGGAATGGCTCAGGTTTCCATCATTTTCGATTGCGAGGACGGCCGCTGTCCCGTCGGTTACGAGGGGATGGCGGAGATTCAGGTCACCCGGCGCCTGTATCGCTCGGGCGAAAGCGAATACCTGATCAACCGCCGGCCATGCCGTTTGAAGGATATTATCGACCTCTTCCTGGACACCGGCATCGGTTCACGGTCGTATTCGATCATCGAACAGGGGCAGATCAACAAGATCATCGGCGCCAAACCGCTGGAGCGGCGCACGCTGATCGAGGAAGCCGCGGGCATCAGCAAATACCGCGTCAAACGCGAGGAGGCCGAGCGCAAGATCGAAGCCACGCGCATCAACCTCAACCGCGTTAACGACCTGGTGTATGAAATCACCCGCACGGTCAACAGCCTGCAGCGGCAGGCGAAAAAGGCCGAACGCTACAACGAGCTTAAAGCCGAGCTGCGCGAGCTCGACCTGGAACTGGCGGCGCGGCAACAGATCTTTTTGGCAAGCGAAAAGGCGCGCGTCAGCGTGTCCCTCGCCCGCTTGCAGGACAGCCACTGCGAAACGCACAACAAGATCGAGAGCGAGGAAACGCGCCTGGCGGCTCTGCGCTTGGCGGCGCTGGAGCAGGAAAAGGCGATCATCGCCGCGTCCGAGGCCGTCAGCGAACTGCGCGAGGTCGTCCGCAAGGACGAAACCGGCCGCGATCTGCTGCAGCGCGACATCGAGCATCTGCAGGTGCAGATCGCGCAGTGGACCGAGGAAATCGAAAACGCGCGCGAGCGCATCGCCGGGCACGATCAGGAGATCGCCACCTCGTCGCAGAAGATCGAAACGCTGGACCAGCAGGTCGGTCTGGCAGATCGCAACCTGGCCGCCTGCCGCGAGATTCTCAACGACTCCCTCGCCCGTCGGCGCGAGTTGGACGGATCGTCGGAAGCCGCGCGCAACGAACTGCTGCGCCTGGCCGGTCGCCACGCCGCGCTGCAACGCGCCGTGCAGGATCATCGCGAGCAGCAGGAAACGCACCAGCGGCGGGTGACGGCCAACCGCGAACGTCGCGACGTGCTGGCCGCCGAATGCGACAAACTCACCGCGCACCTGCAAGCGCAACGCGATAAGCTCGCCGAACTGCAGGAACTGCGCGCGGTGCAGGAAAACGAACTGACCGAAAAGCGCAACCGCCTCGCCCGCATGCGCGAGGAAACGGAGAACAAGCGCAAGGAATACGAACAGCTCAAGCGGCAATACGACGAAAAGCGCGTGCGCCTGGAAAGTCTCGAAGAGATGCGGCGCAACATGGAAGGCTACCAGGAGGGCGTGCAGCGCATCATCCAGGCGGCCAAATCCGCCGACGACGGGCTGAACGGCACGAGCAAGGCGATCCTGGGCGTGCTGGCCGATAAGCTGGATGTGCCGGAGAAATACGAGACGGCGCTCGAGGCGATTCTCGGCGAGCGCTTGCAGGCCGTGCTGGTCACCGACCAGGACGCCGGCGCAACCGCGGCCGATTTCCTGAAAGAGAAACACGCGGGGCGCGGCTCGTTCGTGCCATTGCAGCCGCGCATGGTGTCCATGGCGCACTACCCCGCCGAGACGGTCGGGCAGACGCTGGGCCCGCTGGCCACCCACATTCAGGTCGAGCCGCAGTACCAGCCGGTCACCGACGTCCTGCTGCAGGACGTGCTGGTGGTCGAGGATCTGCCCACGGCCGTGCGGCTGCACAAGGCCAACGGCTACACCGGCGCGTTCGTCACGCTTGACGGCGAGGTTGTGGACCGCGCGGGCATCATCACCGGCGGCCAGGTCGATTCGGTGACCACAGGCATCCTGCAAAAAAAGCGGCAGATCGCCAAGCTGCAGCAGGAAGTGGATCAGCTCGAAAAGGCCTTCAACGAGGCCCAGGACGGCTACCACAGCCGCATGGGCATGATCGGCCACCTGGACGAAACCATCCGTTCGGGCCAGGAAAACCTGGACGCCAACCGGCTGGCTATCGCCGAACTGAGCGGCGACATGCGGCGCGACAACGCCGAACTCGAACGCATCAACGCCGAAGCGGCGCAACTGGAGGAAACCTTCGCCCGCCTGAGCGAGCAAGGCGAACAGTTGATCGCTCGGCACGAGCGCGAAGTTGCCGAACTGGCCGAGCTCGACGGTGCATTGGCCGCGGCGCGCACGGCCGCCGACGACACCAACGCCGCGCAATCGGCGATCACGGTGGAGATCGATGGGCAGCAAAAAGCGATGCACGAAGCGGCACTGACCGTCAACAACCTGCAGCAGGAACTGCGCACGACGGCGGACCGGCGCGAAGCGGCGTATCGTCTGCGCGAGGAAGCGGCCGGGACGGTCTCGCGTCGCTCCGAGCAGGTCGAGCGGGCGCGCGAACAGCAGGAAACCAACCGCGAGCAGATCAACGAGATCACCGAACGGCTCACCGGTTTGATGCAGCGCCTCGAAGCGGCCGAACGCCACAGCGTGCAGGTTCGCGAAGGCGCCGACGAAAAAACCGGCGTGGTCGACGAAACCGAAAAAGGCATCAAGATGCTGCGGCGCGATCTGGACGGCTACGACCACGAAATCAAATCGTGCGAATTGGAGCTGGTGCAGCTCAACATGAAGACCGAGCATCTGGCCGAAAAATTGGCCGAGCGCTATCAGTTGACGCTGGCCGACCTGGGCGAGCCCACCGACGAAGCGGAAATGGACACCGAATCGCTGCAGGATCGCCAGCGCGAAATCAGCGACCGCATCGGCCGCATGGGCGAGGTCAATCCGAACGCGATCAACGAATACGAGGAAGAACAAAAGCGTCTGGACACCTATCTCACCCAAAAGGCCGACCTGGATGCGGCGATCGACGAGTTGAAAAAGGCCATCGCCAAAATCAACAAAACCAGCAAAGAACGTTTCCTGGAAACCTTCAAACTGGTCGACGACAAATGCGGCGAGATCATCCCCCTGCTCTTCGGCGGCGGCAGCGCCAAGCTGGAGCTGACCGAACCCGACAAGCCGCTGGAATCCGGCGTGGACATCGTCATCCGGCCGCCGGGCAAAAAGCTGCAGAACGTCAACCTGCTCTCCGGCGGCGAGAAGGCGCTCAGCTCGCTGGGATTGATCTTCTCGATCTTCCTGATCAAACCCAGCCCCTTCTGCCTGCTGGACGAGGTCGACGCGCCGTTGGACGACGCGAACGTTTCGCGCTTCAACCAGTTGATCGAGAAAATGGCCGAGCACAGCCAGGTCATTCTCATCACGCACAACAAATCGACGATGGAATGCGTCGACACACTCTACGGTGTGACCATGCAGGAAAAGGGCGTTTCCAAAATGGTCAGCGTGCGCCTGGTCGAAGAACCGCCGGTCCACTGACACGGCGGATCACATAGAAAAAGCCGGCTCCGCAAGGAACCGGCTTTTCTTTTTTAATCGATCGATCGGTGATTAGTTATCGTTGCTCGGAATGATCTCGACCTGCGGACGATCGAACAGCACGGTCAAGTCCACGCGGCGCCATTCCGGATTCTGCTTTTCGGATTTCGCAGTTTCACCCAATTCTTTTCGGGCCGTTTCCGAACCGGAAGCGCGCATGTAAATGCGGCTGCGCAACAAGCCGTTCTGCACCAGATAATAGCGGACGACCAACGCGCGACGGCGGGTCAGTTCCATATTGTCTTCGGCCGTGCCGGGCAGATCGGCATGGGACTCCAGAAGCATATAGAACCGATGCTCTTTCGCCATTTTCTTGAGCAAAGCGGCGGCTTTGTCGAGCTTTTTCGCTTCGGAGGCTTTGAGCTGATTGGAATTGAAGTCGAAGTAGACCGACACCTTAAAGTTAGCCAGTTCCTCCGGCGGTCCCACCGTGGCGGGCGCTTCGGCTGCGGCCTTCTTTTTCGCTTCGGCGCACGTGCGGGCCAGGTTCGCCAGGTTCACGCATTCGATGGCGGAAACCTTCGTCCCCTCTTCCTCGCCGTCGCTAAACAGCAATTCCGCTTGCTTGAGCTTCATTTCCGCGCTCTGGAACTCGTTGGGGCACAACCCGGGCGCGTCTTCCTCCTGCGCCTGCGCCACCGCGGCCTTGGCCGCTTCCAGTTCCGGCAGCGTATCTATTTTCGAGCTGCATCCGATCAGGAACAGCAACGCACTGCACACCAGACTCATGAAGACGATACGCTTCATCTGCCTCCTCCTAGACGAACGCTATGGTTCACCTCTTGTTATTGGCCGATCAAGATAGAATCGCAGAATTCTTATACCGTGATTAGACGGGGCGTGCAAGTACAGATTGCGCCGTTGCGCAGATTTTTGTCGTAAGAACAATTAATTCGCGCAATTACAGTCCCGGAACCGGAAGAGGCATGCGCCGCTCCTGCTTTCGTTTGGCGGCGCATTCGGTTGCCAGACGATACAATCGCAGCGCTTCCTGCAAGGTGGCGCGAGCCAGATCGTATTGTTGCGATCGCATCAGACGCTCGCTGTGGCGAACCATCATCTCGGCGGCTCGCCACTCGTCGGGGCAGTATTTATCGGCATCCAGGGAGGCGGCGTCGATTTTCGCCTCTTCCACCTGGTTTTGCGCGCCGGACAGATTGGCGCCCACGCCGGCGCATGCCGAGAGAATCGGCAGCCCCAGGCCCACCGTCAGGACAAGCAACAATCGGAGCAAACGGTTCATAGTGGCATTATAACGCCGGATCAGCGCATCATCTGCAATTTCTTTTTAGCGATCTCCGCCTCACGCGTTTTCGGATACATTTCAATCACTTTTTCGAAAAACAGCCGCGCATCGGCGATCTGTCCGTTTTCGAAGAAAGCCACGCCCATCCGCAGATAGGCGGTGGGGACGAACTTGCTGTTCGGGTAACGGGTCACCAGGGTATCGAACGCGAGAATCGCTTCTTCCCAATTTTTCTGCTTGAACTGGCACTCGGCCAGATAAAACTGCGCTTCATCCAGCACTTTGCTCTTCGGATAGGTGGCGATGAAATCGCGGTATTTGGCCTTCGCCGCCTCTAGGTTGCCCTGGTTGTACAACGCCATCGCCTGGTTGAAGGAGTCGCGCTCGGTGATCAACTGCTGCTCATCGCCGGTATCGATATACTTGATGCCCAGTTCTTTTTCTGCGGTTTCCAGCCGTTTGTTGATTTTAGTCAACTCGGAAGCCAACTGGCGGCGGATAGCCTCCAGTTCCTTGCGCGACAACTGGCTGTTGTGCTCCACCTCGTCAAACCGCCCCTGGAGCACCGAGACCTCATTCTGCAGACTTTGGAAGCCGAGGACCGCTTCGCCGGAAATGCGCGCACTGTCGTCGAAGCGCTGCGACAATTCCTGATTCGCCGCCTTCAATTCGTCGACCTGCCGTTGCAATTCGGCGATGGTCGCATCCCGCTGCTGACTTCGCTGCGTCTCGATCAGGCAACCCGGCAGCAAGAAAATCGTCACCAACAGAAGGAAAAGCACCGACCCAAGCGCACGCTTATTCATCTGCACTACTCCCTGTTTCCAAATTAATACGCGAAAAACACGGCGATCATAACACCGCTGCGGCCGAGCCTCAACGGTTAACTCCGCAGACACTCGCCGCCTCAAAAAAGTTGCCCCGTGCAGGCATAAAAAAAACCCCGGGGAACGTATCCCCGGGGTTTTTGTCAGCAAAACCGTTTTACTTGCTCACGTCTTCAAATTCGACGCGGCGGTTTTCCTGATAGGCACCTTCGGTGATGCCGGCCGCGAACATGCTCGTCTCACCACCAGACTTCTTGGTCAGGCGGGTAGCGGACACGCCCGAGGCAACCAGGAAGTTGTACACGGTCGTGGCGCGGCGTTCGCCCAGCGCCAAGTTGTACTCTTCCGTACCGCGGATGTCGCAGTAGCCAATCAGCAGGAACAGGCGCTTCTCAAACTTGCCTTTGAGGTCGCCGGCGATCGCCTGCAGCTTGTTCATCTGGTTGGCGCGGATGTTGGAGCGATCATAGTCGAAGAAAACCGGGTCCAGCTTAGCCTTAACGAAAGGTTTCGGCTTCGGCGGTTCTTTCACCGGCTCTTTCGGTTTGGCCAACTCGGCCTTTTTCTTGATCGCGCACATTTTGGCCTGGTTGTACAGGTTGGTGGCTTCCTGGAACAACGGCATCGCCGCTTCCCATTCTTCCTGCTCGTCGGCGGTCATTGCCTGATTCATGACCTGCTCAGCAGCGGCCCACTGCTCGGGGCAGTATTTTTCCGCTTCGTTCGCTTTGGCTTCATTTTTGGCATTCAAAGCGTTCTGCTTGACCAAGTCGTATCCTTCCGGCGGCCCACAGCTGGCCAGGAGGAACATAGCAACAACGCTCAGTACCACTAAAAACAGGTACCTTTTCATCGATTTCCCTCCATAACGTTGTTAATCGAAAATACGTTGGATGCTCTTCTCATTAAACCACTCACGATCATGAATCGAAAATCGACTCATATCGCGACTCTCTACTTGATTAAACTCGGTGACCAAGATGGATTCTTATCATTCGCCCCCGGTCTTGTCAACAGTTTGGTATAACTTGCATCAACATTAAATATTCGGATCGCCCGGGCGCCGTATCCGCCCGTGGTCAAAGTGACCGCCCGCCCGTCCGGCGAGAAGTGCGGATACTCGCAGGAACCGAAGCCCTGATCCTGCGTAATGACCTCGGCATTGGTGCCGTCGGGGCTCATCATAATCAGGCCGAAAATGCCGCTTTCCCGCGAGGAATACACAATTTTTTCGCCATCGGGCGTCAGCGCCCAATCGGGGCTTTGGTTGTAGGTGCCGTGGTAGCTGACGCGCTGAGCCTCGCTACCGTCGGCCCTCATGCGCCAGACCTGCGGTCCGCCGGTGCGATCGGAAATGAACGCCAGCCAGTCGCCGCGCGGCGACCAACTCGGAAAAAGTTCGATGGCGTGGCTGACGGTCAACCGCTTGGGTTTGCCGCCGCGCACGCTGACGGTGTAGATCTCCATGTTGCCGTTGTAGCTGATGGCCAGGGCCAACCGGCTGCCCGAGGGCGAAAAGCGCGGGGTAATCAAGAGGCCTTTGACCTTGAGAATCTCTTCAGGCGTGCCGCCGTTGGCGTTGACGACATACAAGGAGCTGTACATATCGGTTTCGTCGGTGCTGTACTGCGCGAAGGCGATTTTACTGCCGTCGGGCGACCAGGTCGGGTTTTTCGAGCGACCGTTGAGGAAGGTCAGGCGGCGATTGTTGCGCCCGTCGATGTCGATCACATAAACTTCCTGCGTGTTGCCCGCCCCGGACACATAGGCGATTTTCGTCCCGAAAATGCCCTTGGTGCGCGTCAGTTCGTAGATCACGTCGTTGCCGAATTTATGGGCCATAAGCGTCCACTGGTCAGGATCGCCCGAATATTCCTTCCCCAGCAGCAGGCGCTTGGTCGGCACGTGAAACAGGCGGAATTGCACGGTCAGTTGGCCGTCGCGCGTGGCGAAGCTTCCTTTAATAAGGTATTCGGCGTTGATGATCTGCCAGTCGTTGAAATCGAAGGTTCCCGGTTTTACGCCGGAAACGTGGGGATTTTCAACGTACATGGCGCGATTGATGATGTCGAAGCGCCCGCTCATGTGCATGTCGTCGCCGATGGACTCGGCCAGTTTTTGCGATAGGCCCATGCGATCGGCTTCGCTGCCGACGTTTTTGAACAACGGCACGGCCATGGGATCCTTGCGCACCATGGGCCGGCCGTTTTCATACCGGTAGATGTCCAGGGTGGTCAGCGGCTGGTCGTCCTTGATGTCGGCCAGCAGCAACGAAACACCGAGCACCATCGTGCCGACCAGGACAACAATGATCGTGGACACACAGAAGCGGGCCATCTTCCTCCCTCACTACATCTGTTTCAATTTGGGATTGAAACGCACGAGAATGCCTTTGGTGCGCAGGTCGTCTGCCAACAGCGACGGCGGCGGCGGCAAGGGGCTGGCTTTGATGATCGCCGACATGCAACTGCGGTCGAGCGGTTCGAAGCCCGACGAACGCGTCAGCGCCTTGCTCATGATCGTCCCCGACGGCGCAATGGTGATCAGCACATAGACCTGCGTTTCGAAATACTTTTGCGGCAGCCCGCCGGGCAGCGTCCAACTGGCGATGATCTGACTTTTCACCTTCGCCGTGTAGATGCTCAAAATGCCCGTCGTGCTTACTTCGGCGGCGCCGCCGCCCCCGGTCGCTTCCATCGCCGCGCGTTTTTTCTGCCGCAGTTTTTCCACGGCGCTCATGCGTTGTTGATCGCGCCAGGCCAGTTTGTTGGTGTTGACCCGTTTGCGTTCGGTCATTTTCACCGTATCGGCATTGTATTCCTGCTTGCGTTCCTCTTCGATTTCATTCATGCGGCGCGTGTCGGAACGACGCACCGCATCCTGATCGCGGTCGGGCGCCATCGGCCCCAACCCCGGCCCTTTGGGCAAAGCCGCGGTCAGATCGACCTCGATCGCCTTGGATGGATCCAGCGCCGCACCGGGAAACATGCCCGGCAGCACGAGCACCGCCACGAAGGCCACGACATGCACGACCACCGACACGACGACCATCTGTCCGAACAGACGATCGTAATCGATAGCAAACAGTCGTTGGCGCATGACGCTCACCGTGGTCATTTATTTCTTTTCAGCCGGTGGTTGCGTGATCATCGACAACTTGGTGGCGCCGGCCTGTTTGGCAATGGCCATCGCCCGCACGACATAACCGTAGCTGACGTCCTTGTCGGCGCGCAGATACAGCGTATGGTCGGCGCGTTGTTCGAAAACCAGCTTTAGTTGTTCTTCCAGGTTATCGAAATCCAGCGTCGTCTTTTTGATCGACATCTGGCCTTGTTTGTCCATGACCAGCACCACCGGTTCCTCTTCGTGCTGTTCCAGCGGGCCGGTTTTGACTTCCGGCACGGCGACCGACATGCCTTCCTGCATCATCGGCGCGGTCACCATGAAGATGATCAGCAACACCAGCATGACGTCCACGAGGGGCGTCACGTTGATTTCGCTCATCAGGTTGCGGCCGCCGCCGCCCGTGCTCATCGCCACTGACGCGTCTCCTTATTGTCGCAGCGCCCTATTGCCAAATGTGGCGCTCGAGAATGTTCATGAACTCGCTGGAGAAGCTGTCGATGTCGCTTTCCAGCGCCCGCAACCGCGCGGAGAAATAGTTGTAGGCGACGACCGCCGGGATCGCGGCGAACAGACCGACCGCCGTAGCCACCAACGCCTCGGAGATGCCGGGGGCGACGACGGCCAACGAAGCCTGTCCTTTGAGACCGATGTTGTGGAAGCTGTCCATGATGCCCCAGACGGTGCCGAACAGGCCGATAAACGGCGCGGTGTTGCCGACCGTAGCCAAAAACGGCACTGCCTTTTCCAGCTTGGTCACCTGCTCGCTGCGTGAACGCATCAACGCGCGGCCCACATTGTCTTTAACGGCCGTGCTGCTTTTTGGCGCGATGCCGTTTTTCTCGGCCGAGGCGCTGAAATCGCTGCTTTTGGATTGAAAGCGTTTCAATTCGTCATAGCCGGCGGCGAACACATCGGCCACCGGGCTGTGCAGCAATTGTTTGCTTTGGCGGTATATTTCATCTAACTGTCTGGATTCCCAGAAAATTTTCAGAAAGATTTCGCTTTCTTGCTTCGCCCGGCGCAGCAGGAGGAACTTCAAAAAAATGATCGCCCAACTGATGACCGAAAACAGCACCAGCAACAGCAATACACCTTTGACCACCGGGCCGGCGGCCGCGACCAGTTTCCACACGCTGGCAGATCGGAAGAGCACACGTCTGAACTCCAGTCACCGAATACGATC
>CALBTQ010000324.1 GCA_937967875.1 uncultured Pseudomonadota bacterium | reverse complement strand
ACCACCGAGATCTACACTCTTTCCCTACACGACGCTCTTCCGATCTCCAACACGCGCGCTCCGCTGTTGCAAGGCCCCAACCTCGCCGGCGAGTACTACGATTCGGCGCTCGATCGCGGGTTGGTGCGCGTGTTCGTGTTTCTCGATCCGACGCTTAGCGCGGGATCCAAACAGGCGCGCGCGATGCAAGCCTGGCACGAGGATTATCCCGACGGGCGCTTACGGCTGGTCACCGTGTTCACCGGCGGCGACGAAAGCGCGCACCGGACCTTCGCCGCAAAATTTTCCCTGGACGAAAAACTGACCGTGTTCGATCGCGGCGGTACGCGCGCCCCGAAATTCCGCGCGAAAAATACGCCGACGATCTATGTCGTGGACGGCACGAACGTCATCCGCTACGCCACCGACAAATACGTATCCGGCAGCAACGTGCAGTTGCGGGAGATCATCGACGGCTACCTGCCGCCCGCGGGCGGGCGCGCGCAGCGGAGGGTGACGCCATGAGCGACGCGGTCATCCAACTGCGCGGGGTGAGCAAGCGCTTCGCGACGCGGCGGGCGGAAACGCTGGCGCTGGACGACGTGTCTTTTGAAGTGCAGCGCGGCGACGTGTTCGGCCTGTTGGGCGCCAACGGCGCGGGCAAGACGACGGCGATGCGCTGCATTCTGGGCCTGACGCACATCAGCGGCGGTTCGCTGCAGGTGCTGGGCCGCGAACGTCCATCGCGTCACGAGTTGTTCGCGCGCACGGCGTATCTGCCCGAGGAACCGCAACTGTTCATCGGGGCGACCGGCCGCGAGCACTTGGCCTACTTCGGCCGCCTCAGCGCGCTGGACGGCGCGCGGCTGCAAACGCGTCTGGACGAGACGCTCCGGCTGGTGGAGTTGAACGACGCGGCCGACCGGCGCATCGGCACCTACAGCAAGGGCATGAAGCAGCGGCTGGGCATCGCCGCGGCGATTCTGGCCGAACCGGAAATCATCTTCCTGGACGAACCGACGCGCGGGCTGGACCCGGTGGGCAGTAAGCGCGTACGCGACCTGCTGGCGAATCTGGCGGCGGGCGGCGCGACGTTGTTCATCAACTCGCACCTGCTGGGCGAGGTCGAGCGACTGTGCAACCGCGTGGGCATTCTGGACAAAGGACGCGTGCGCGCGGCGGGCAAGTTGGCCGACCTGCTGGGCGAAAACAGTCTGTTGGCGGTGCGTTTCGCGCTGCCCGGCGAGCCGGGGCAGGAGTTGGCGGGCGCCGAGCGCGCCGACGGCGGGCTGTGGAAAACGACGGTGCCCGACACGGCGGCGCTGGCGGCGTTGAGTGAAAAAATCGCCGCGGCCGGCGGGCGCGTGGTGTCGGCGCAGGCCGAGCGCATCGCGCTGGAGGACTATTTCATCCGCGCGATCGGGCGGGAGGAACAGGCATGAAGATCCTCGCCGTCGCCCGTTTCACGCTGCTGCGTCTGAGTCGTTCGCGGTACTTTTTCGCCGGCGCGTTCATCATCGGCCTACTGGCGGCGGCGACCTTCGCGTTGGGCGACCTGTGGGTGTCCACCGCGCAGAATCTGGCGCGGATGATTTTGTGGCTGATGGCGATCTGGCTGGGCATCTCGCTGGTGCATGCCGATCGCGCGGACGGCACGCTGCGCAGCACGTTGACGCGACCGATCAGTTTGCTGGAAGTGATCATCGGCAAGCTGCTGGGCGCGCTGGCGTACCTGACGCTGGTGGCGGCGGGCTTCACCGCGTTGCTGCTGTTGGCCGCGTGGCACGAGGGCGCGGCGGTGTCCTGGCGCGACGCGGTGTACCAACTGCACCTGCTGCCGGTGCACCTGGCGGTGATGGCCCTGGCGATGATGGTGGCGCAGTTCGCGCCGCGTTTCATGGCCGGAATCGTCGCCCTGCTGGCGTGGGATAATTTTTACACCGCCGAGTCGATCAACCGCTTGTTCCCCAAGCTGTCGCCGACGGCTTTCGACGTCATGCACGGCGTGGCGCGCGTGGTGCACCTGGTGTGCCCGCCGACCTCGACCTTCTACCTGAGCTTCAAGGATTTCACCGTGCTGCACGGCGTCGGCGATACGTACCTGCTGCTGCTGGTCTACGCGGCGCACTACGCCCTCGCCTGCTGCCTGCTGGCCGCCTGGGCGCTCAACCGGCAGGAATTGTAAATCATTTATTGCTGTGAACGTCTGCCGCCCCTATAGGGCTGGAGAAAAAATTCGCTCGATTTCCGCGAAAAGCCCCGGAGGGACGGAAGGTCAGTAGCGAAGGGCGATAGCCCTGGAAATCGCGACCCGCTCGGAGCCGACAAGCCCCAGGGGGGCGGGGGATTCTTAGATAATCCGTCTCGACGATCTTACCTACACCCCTTTCAGGGGTTTGCTTGAATTTGCTGCATCATATTCCAGGGCTGAAGCCCTTCGCTACTGACCTGCACCCTGCGGGCTTGAAGAATCTTCGCATAGATTCATTTTACGTCGGCTCTACTATTCAGCGCCCTACGGGCTTGTTGGTCATCATTCAACAATCAATACGGCATGATCTTGTCCCAGAATTCGAAGGCGATCTGGAACGCCGGTCCGCTGATGCCGCGCTCGGCGAGGATGATGATCGGCATGCCGATCGCCAGGCAGATCAGCACCATCCAGGGCACCCAGAGCAGCAAGCGACGATTGCGCCGCCAGGGCGTCAGGTCATCGCGCTGCATATAATAAAAGTAGGCGAAGGCGAAGGGCAGAAACGCGGCGGCCCAAGCCACGTAGTTGATGAACGGCACACCCAACCAGAAGCCGGGCAGGCGCGGATCCCATTTCCACCACAGGCCCGACAGCGAAGCGAGCGGGTCGATCTGCATATCCAGGCTCAGCGCGATGATCGTGGTCAGTAGCGCCAGACGCAACGGCCGGCCGCGCACGAAGCGCAATTTTTCGCCGAGGTATTCGGCCAGCCAGATGCAGATGTAAAAGACGATGCACCAGCCCAGCATCGTCGCGGCGGGCGCGGGCAGATAAAACTCCGGGCTGAAGCCGAGGTAGTGGCGGTAGTGGCTTTCGCCGAAGTAACCGATGATGATCCCCATGTTTTCCAGGCAGATGCCGTAAAGAAAGCAGACGCCGAAAAACAGCACGACCGCCGTGATGCCGCGCGTGTACCACACGTGGGCCAGCAGGAGCGCCACCCACAAAAATTGCGCGTACTCGTAGAACATGACGATCTGCTTTTCGGTCAGGTAGCTGGGACGCGCGCCGATCACGGCCAGCAGCGGCAGGCCCAAGAGCACGCCGGCAACGATCCCGAAGGTCCGCCAACGGTTTTTCAACCGCTGCGAATCGCGGGCGCGAAAGTAGAAATAGACAATCACCCAGAAAAGCGGAAACACGGCGGTGATCGCGAAACGCCACAGCGGAATGCCCACCGCATCGTAGTGCTCGGGTCGCACGTTGGTCAGTTCGTAGTTGAGCAGCGAAACGGCCATCAGGTAGATGAACCAGATCGGACCGTTGTCGCGCAGGTCGCGCAGCAGGGAGGGACGGCGTTGTTCGGCGGCGTTGTTCATCGGGCGCATCCTCGTTCGTCGGCGGCTTTTAAAACGACAATGACGGCAAACCTCCAGCGCACGGTGGCCTGCCGTCAAGTAAATGTCACGTTCGGTTATTGGTACACAAAAGCGGGCGCGACGGCAAGCCGCTTTTGTTTACGGCGCAACTTCGTCGATGCGGTTGGCGTCGAGGGTCATCTGCTCGAGCGTTTCCTGATCGAGGACGGCCGAGATGTTGTCGCGCACGCGCAGCATCACCTGACGCAGCCAGCAGGTCTCGAAGGGATATGGGCAATCGCAGGTCTGGTGCGGCGCGGTGCGACTGGCGCAGGGGATCGGTGCAAGCGGTCCGTCGACGGCGCGGATGATGTCGCCGAGGGTAATTTTCGACGGATGACGGCGCAGCGCGTAGCCGCCGTCCTTGCCGTGGGCGCTCACGAGCAAGCCCTGTTTGCGCAGGGTGGATAAAATCTGCTCGAGGTACTTGTACGGCACGTTCTCGATTTTCGCGAGATGCGAAACCGACAGCGGTTTGTCGCCGAAGTTTTCCGCGAGATGACGCAGCACGCGCAGGGCGTATTGTCCCTTTTTCGATAGCTTCATGCGGGCCCTCTTTTCATTTCCCTGATATCATATATGATCTATATGATATATATCATATACGAAGCAAGGAGGGGCGTCAAGCGGAGGGAAAGCGTCTGCCGCCCCTCCGGGGCTTGGGGAAAATTGGGCATTTTTTCCCGGCGCTTACGCACCGGGCTACAAATCTGTCGCCCCTACGGGGCTGTTCGTCGCCTATCGGCGCATTTATAGCATCGATTAACGATTTCTTGGCATGGGGAGATTCATACATCGCTTTTTCTTGACAAATTATTTATTTATCATTAACGTACACGTACGTTAATGATAACAGAAAATTTATTGTTTGCATTATCTCAACCGGCCGATTGTATCGGCCACCCTAAACTTGGCCGACGAATCTGTTGAACCAAGAAATGACTAATAGGTGTTATATCGACAGTCTTTCACACACAGGGCTACAAATCTGCCGCCCCTACGGGGCTGTTCGTCGCCTATCGGCGCATTTATCGACAGTCTTTCACACACAGGGCTACAAGTCTGTCGCCTCCGCGGGGCTGATTTGTTTTTCTCAAGCCTTGTTAAAGGTAGCCTGGGGCGTAAGCCCTAAGAGAGAATGAACAAATTTTCTAGAAGCCCCTTAGGGCGACAGAAACGTTATTGGTGATCCTTTTTCGGCGCGGCGGTGTCTAATGAAGTGTACAGGGGGCCGCCCAAGGAGACGTGCGTTTCCGCGGGCGGCCGTTTGACAGCATAGGAGCCGCCAATTATCTTGGCGATATGTAAAATGAAAGGACCGGATCGTGAAAGACAAAAACCGCCAGCAAGCAGTTCCGGAATCCGGGATGGACCGTCGCGATTTTTTGGTCACGGGATTGGCCGCGACGGCCAGCGTATTGTTATTCGGCACGCCGGCGTTCGCCGACAAATTCGAAATAAAAGTGGAACAGGATGCAGCCAAGCCGCAAAAGGCGGAGGGCGTTAAAAAGACCGATCCGTCGAGCTGGGCGCCGCCGCCGGCGATCGCCAACCAGTTTCTCAACGAGAGCATCAAGTTCGAGATCCGCTTCATGACCGCGAAGACGGCGCAGGGGCAGATCACCTTCAAGCGCACGGCGGAAGACACGTTCACCGCGTCGATGGAAGCGACGATCACGGGGCTGGCGGCGCAGGTGGTCAAGTACCGCAAGCAGGTGTTGACCTCGACCTTCAGCCCGGAAAAGACGCCGCAGGGAATGCGGTTTATAACCTCGAGTTTTTACACGAAGCTGATTTCGACCGAGGGCACGAGCGAATCGCGGCACTACTTCAACTACAAGTCGCGGCGGTGGATCAAAACGCGCGTGAAAAATGGCAAGCGCAAGAAGCCCGAAACGCGACACATTCCGCCCAACGTGTATTACGACGACATCGTCAATTTGTTTTTCAACATGCGGGCCGGCGCCTACGGCAAGCTCGAGGAAGGCAAGCTGTTCAAATTGCAGACCATGCCGTGGGAGCGAACGATCAAGAAAGACGGCAAAAAACAACGCGTGTCGTCCGACCGCATCGACGTGTACATCGCCAAGATCGGCGATTTGCCCGACGAAGAAAAAGAGTGGATGAAGCAGGTCGGCGCCAAGCGGCAATTGACCGTCAAACTGGACAAGGACGTGTACGCGATCAAGAGCGGCGAAGCGAAACTTTACGCCGACGACGCGATGCGGCCGCGCGGGGCGCGGATCAAGGACGCGTTGTTCTTCGGCGACGTGGTCGCGAAATTGAAAGCGTGAGGCGGAATATCCGCTCGACCTAGCGGCCGATCAGCTTGAGCGGATTGAAACCGAATCCCACCTTGAGAATGATGAACAGCAACAGCAAAAAGCCGATCGCCGCGGCGACGGTGACGGTGAGTTTGATCATGTTGTTGCGTGCGATGCGGTCTTTCTCCATTTCGAAACGCGGGATCGTCGCAAGCACGGTTTTGCCGGTGAACGCGGCCAGATCGTTGTCGTCGCGGATGCTGTGGTCCATGTGCTCGGTGATGAAAATCGCCACCAGCCCGAGCATCAAGCCGATAACGAAGGCCAGCGCGACCAGGCGCGGCCGATTGGGCTTGTAGGGTTTTTCCGGAAAACGCGCCTCGTCGATGATCTTGAACTGCCGCCCCTTCTGCTGCGCTTCGAGGGCGGTGGCCTGTTTGGCTTCCATGAATTTCTTTTGCAGATCCTGATAGGTCTCGCGCAGCTTGTCGAAGTCGCGCATCAGGCTCGACAGTTCCTGCTCGACGGCGGGCGCTTTGGAGACGTCGGAATTGAGCTTGGCCATTTCGCCCTGCACCGCCGCGCGCCGGCCGGACAGGGAGCGGATTTTGATTTCGGTCTGCTGGATGCTGTTGTACAGATCGCGGTTGACCGAGGTCACGCGGAACTGCTGTCCGTCGACCACAACGTTGGTGCCGATTTCGGCCTTGAGCGCGGCGATCTTGCTCTTGAGGGCGACGACGTCGGGGTGTTCGGGCGTTTTATCCTGCAGGGCCTGTTTGAGTTCGGCTTCGAGCGCTTCGAGCTGCTGCTGCGCGGTCACCAACTGGCCGCCGCCGGAAGCCATGAGCGCGCCCTGCAATTGCACCATCTGGCTCACGAGCAGGCTCTTGTTGCCTTCGTAGGCGCGCAGTTGATCGTCGATGCTCTGCAGCTCCAACTGGTAGCGGTCCAGCGTGCGCTGGTTGGCTTCCATCTGTTCGGGCAGCAGACCGATGTTGCGTTTTTTAAATTCGGCGACCACCTGTTCCTGGCCGTCGAGTTTGACCTTCACCTCTTCCAACTGCTGGGCGAGAAAATCCATGGTCGCCTTGGCTTTTTTTTGGCGATCGCCGACGGTTTCCTCGATGAACATCTGGGCCAGGCGGTTGGTCACCGATTGCACGACCATCGGGTCGGTGCCGGTGTAGCTGATGGTAAAGGCGTTTTTACCGTAGATCTGCAGGCGGATGTTGCCTTTGATCCGCGCGATCAACTCTTCGGTCGGCCGATTGGCCATTTCCGGATAGAGGCCGAAACTGTTGACGATGTTGAGCAGCAACGTTTCGGAGAGAATTTGCTCGCGAATGGTGGTGATGCGCTCCTGGATCGGATCGTTGACCGTGGTGCGCACGAAATCGTCCGGGACATCGCCGGCGCTGATGAGAATCGACGTTTGCGCGCGGTAGATGTCGGTCAGAAACAAACTGCCGAAGGCCGTGGCCAGCACCAGCACGACCGCGGGGACGATCATCAGCCACTTGCGATAACGCAAAATGGCCAGATAATCCTCGATGGCGAACCGCTTGGTTTCCACATCAAGACTTTTTGTCTGACGCAAGGTTTCGCTCACTGATCATTCCCTTTCGGCGCTTCCGCCTTCGGCGGCGCATTTTTCACCTTCGGTGTATACCGCGCCACGGTGATTCCGGCAACGTCGATTTGCTCGCCGGCGGGCGTCAGGCCCTTGGCCGACAGTACGCGCACGGTGCGCGAACCGGGCTTGGCGTCCCGATCCACCTGCCGGAACGACAACCGCGCGATCGGGCCGCGGCCGACGATCTGCGCCTTTTCACCGCTCATGTTCTTGAAGTGAATCGTCGCATGGTTGCCGGCTGCCCGCAGGCGCGGCCGGGCGCGGCGGGTCACCATGCCGTATTTGACAACCGGTTTGTCGATCACCCCTTCGTCCCACTCGATTTCGACGGTCAGCTCGTCGAGTTCGATCTTCTGACGGGAAAACAGACGAACGTGAAATTCCTTTTTCGCCGGTTCATTCTGTACAACTTTCAATTTGGATTTGGGCATGCGTTGAATCGGCGGCTCCAGGCGCCAAGTCACCGCCAGACAGGAAAAGCCCAGCAATACGACAATCAGATATAAAATCACACGACGCACGATCGAATCACTCCTTGGTCACGCGTAAAAGTTGCATCACCATACTCTATCCGTATCCCCGCTTACAAGACCTTCGCGCGGGCGAAAGCGTTCAATTCACAACCCGTTTTTTCATAAACAGCAATTCATTAATATCGACCGAAAGCCGCGACTGCTTGACCGGTTTGTCCGCTCCCGGGGAAATCCATCGGAATATTGTGTTATTAGCGCGGACTAATGAAGATATTTTGCACAGATCAAATGATCATCACCGCATCCCCTTTGCGCTAGATTTCCCGTTTTCGAGTGTATAAATTTACAATATCGGTCATTTTTGCATTGACAAAACGCGTCAATTGCAGAAAATAGCCTCATTCGACTGCAAAGAAAAGAAGCAACCGAGTCGTTTACAAAAAGCCAGCAACTCTCATTTTCAAGGAGACGAATAAAAATGCATTTGAAGTTTGCCGCCAAGGTGTTTACCCGTGACGTGATGTCACGCCATCTGAGCAAACCGGCCTTTCAGGCGTTGATGAACGTCATCGAGCAGAAGGAAAAGCTGAACCGCGAACTGGCTGACCAGGTCGCGCATGCGATGAAAGAATGGGCGCAGGATCACGGCGCGACGCACTTCACGCACTGGTTCCAGCCGCAGCGCGGCGTCACCGCCGAAAAGCACGATGCGTTTCTGACCCTGGAAGACGGACGGCCGATCGAGCGGTTCTCCGGCGGCCAACTGATTCAGAGCGAACCGGACGCTTCGTCGTTCCCCTCCGGCGGCATGCGCAGCACCTTCGAGGCGCGCGGCTACACGGCATGGGATCCAACTTCCCCGGCGTTCATCATGAACGGCAGCAAGTCGGCGACGCTGGTCATTCCGTCGGTGTACATGTCCTACAACGGTGAAGTGCTCGACCTGAAGACCCCGCTGCTGCGCTCGCTGGGGCAGGTGGAAAAGCAGGCCTACCGGATGCTCAAGCTGTTCGGCAACCGCACCGCGCGGCAGGTGAAGGTGACCGTGGGGCCGGAGCAGGAATACTTCCTGGTCGACAAGAGCATCTTCCAGGATCGTCTCGATTTGCTGTTGACCGGCCGCACGTTGCTGGGCGCGCCGTCGGCGAAGCAGCAGCAGTTCGAGGATCATTACTTCGGGTCGATCCGTCCGCGCGTGCTGTCGTTCATGGAAGACGTGGAGAAGATCCTGATCGACCGGGGCATTCCGTTCAAGACGCGGCACAACGAAGTGGCGCCCAACCAGTACGAACTGGCGCCGACGTTCGTCGAGGCGAACCTGGCGGTCGATCAGAATCTGCAGACGATGGAGATCATGCGGCAGGTGGCCGACGAGCACAACATGACCGTGTTGCTGCACGAGAAGCCCTTCGCCGGGATGAACGGTTCGGGTAAGCACCTGAACTGGTCGATGATGGACAGCGACGGCAACAACCTGCTGGAGCCGGGCGAAGCGCCCAAGCGCAACGTGCAGTTCCTGGCGTTTTTATCGGCGTTCATGCTGGGCGTATTCAAATACAGCGGCCTGCTGCGCGCGTCGGTGGCCGACGCGGGCAACGATCATCGCCTGGGCGCGAACGAGGCGCCGCCGCCGATCATGTCGGTGTTCATCGGCGGATACATTGCGGCGGTGCTGGACGCGCTCGCCGGCGGCAAGGACATCGCCGATCTGCACGAGGCGAGCCTGGATCTGAAGGTCCGTCACCTGCCCGGCGTCACGCTGGACACCACCGACCGCAACCGCACCTCGCCGGTGGCCTTTACCGGCAACAAGTTCGAGTTCCGCGCGGTCGGTTCGTCACAGAACATTTCCGAATCGACCACGGCGTTGAACCTGATGGTCGCGGCCGGATTGGAAATGATGATCGACCGCATCGCGGCTTATCAGGAAAAACTCGACGACGTGAAGGACGCCGCACTGGCCGCCATCCGCGACACGCTCAACGAAGTGGAAAACATCCGCTTCGACGGCAACAACTACTCGGACGACTGGCATGCCGAGGCGAAAAAACGCAACCTGCCCGCCGCGCGCAACACGCCCGAGGCGCTCTACACGTACCTGCAGCCCGAGGTGATCGAACTGTTCGAGAAGTACGAAACGCTCACCAGCCACGAGGTTCACGCGCGGGTGGAAATCCGCCGCGAACAGTACGTCAAGATCAAGATGCTCGAACTCAACGTGCTTTCGGAAATCGCGCGCACGCAGGTGCGACCGGCGTTGATCAAGCATCTGCAGGGCATGGCCTCGTCGGCCGCGGTGCTTTCCGCCGGCGGCAAGGGCCGGAAGCTGCTGGAAATGAACATCGGCAAACTCGAGGATCTGTTCGAACGTTTCGAAAGCGGCCTGAACACGGTCGACGAGGTGTTCGCCAAGGCCGACGCGATGGCCCACCAGGATCTGGCCGGCTGCGCCGATTATCTCGGCGACGCGGGCTGCGCCTCGCTCGAAGAACTGCGCCTGGTGTGCAACGCGATCGAACTCGAAGTGGAAGATGCGATTTGGGCTCTCCCCAAATACTCGACCATCCTGCATAAAATGTAAGCAACCGAGAAAACGACGACAACAACGGGGCGGTCGCCATTGCGGCGGTCGCCTTGTTGTTTGCAGTCCATTCGTTCGGCAAAAAGAAGAGTCAGGGCATCTTCAATACGCACCAAATCCCGCACACGCTGCCGGTTATTTTCCTATTAGCTCATTTACCTTTACTTCTACGCCAAGGGTGGCTGTTAGAAAATTCAGCCAGTTGGAAGTAAATCCGTCGTAATTTTTTTCTTAGATCGGAAGAGCGTCGTGTAGGGAAAGAGTGTAGATCTTGGTGGGCGCCGT
>CALBTQ010000323.1 GCA_937967875.1 uncultured Pseudomonadota bacterium | reverse complement strand
GATCGTATTCGGTGACTGGAGTTCAGACGTGTGCTCTTCCGATCTATCGGGATTCCAACGGACGTTGCTCAGGATCGGGCCGCCGGATTCGGCGTTCCAATCGTCGTCATCGTCATCGTCGTCGTCATCGTCGTCGTCGTCGTCGTCGTCGTCATCGTCATCGTCGTCGTCGCCGCCGTTGTCGTCATCGTCGTCTTCAACGCAGAACGCGCACAGGTCGCCCGTGTCGCCTTCTTCGGTTTCGACGTCATCTTCTTCGCAGCCGATCAACAGTGCGCCGGTCAGGCACAGACTGAGCACCAGGGTCAAAATGACCAATACGTTGCGGTCGGTGGAAGTACGCAACATGAAAAACCTCCTTGCATACCACGCTGGAAATCAAAACCGTCGATATTCGACGCATCATCCTCAGGTCGAAAAGCAACATCTTTTACCATGGGGGGGGTAGGGGGTCAAGCGTAAATCAGGCCGGTCGGCTCATTGCGCGGACATGAAAAAAGGGCCTCCCGAAGGAGGCCCTTTGCACTTACGGATAGGGTCTTGCGCTTACGGATTGTGGGTCACGCAGAGGTTGGTCAGCAGGTTGCTGAAGTTACCCGCGTTGTCCGTGGCTTCGATGTCGGCGCAATAGGTGCCCGGGGTACCCGGGTCGCTTTCCGGAGCGAACAGAACGTTGATGCCGGTCTGGACCGGGTTGTCGCAATCGCCGACGTTACCCAGATCGCTGTCCGGAGGATTGTTCAGGTCGGCCCAGGTCAGGTCGCCAGCCAGGAAGGGGCTGGTCGTGCCGCTCTGGTACACGAACACTTCGCCGTCGGGCAGCAGGTCGTTGTTGATGTCACAGACGCTCCAGAACAGGGCGCTGTAATACATCTGCTCGTCGTAGCCGGTGAATTCGCCGAGGACCGTGGTGGCCGGATCCCAGCCGCCCGCGCTCAGCACCGGGGCGTCGGCGTCGTCGTCGTCATCGTCGTCGTCGTCGTCATCATCGTCGTCGCCGGTGTCGTCGTCGTCATCGTCGTCGTCGCCGGTATCGTCGTCGTCATCGTCGTCATCGAAGAAATCGTCGTCGTCGTCATCATCGTCATCATCATCGTCGTCGTCATCGTCGTCGCCGCAAGCCAGCACGAAGCCGAGGCTCAGCACCATCGCCGCGACCAACGCGAACAGAAACAATTTGTTGTTCCACACTTTCATTTAAACTCCTCCTTTACGTTGCCGTTTTTGTCCGTTGGCTCCTGAATTTCAGAGAAACAATCGTCCAAACGAATGTAAGGTAAAAGAACAACGCAACCTTGCTCTCTCACTATCGAGAGAGACTTATACCACGCCGGTCGCTGAAGGCAAGCCCTCGTCAACCGCTTGGCAAAACCTCTACCACAACTGTTTAAATAGGGTCAAGGCTAAAATCCCATTCTTTCGCAAATCATAAAAATACCATTATTTATCAAGAAGTTATATCTCTACAAAACCGGAGTTTTTCCGGCCGAAAACCTGCGTTTATCGAAAATAACCTATCAATTTCATGGTTGGAACGTTTTATTAACATATCTTGACGTTGCTTCGATAGCCGTGATAGGACCTTACCCGATATTTGCTTTTTACTCGCGGAGTGGCTTATGAAATGCCCCGAATGCGGTTTCGTTTCCTTTGACGATCTGGACAATTGCAAGCGTTGCGGCTTCGATTTCGTCGCCTATCGTCGCGGCGAGGCCACACCGCGATCCTCGTTATTGGGACGACTGCGCGGGAAATCGCCCTCGTCGGGCACGGCCAAAGTCATCCATGATCTGGATCATGCCCGCGAAACGACCCAGCGTGAATCGGCCCTGCGCCGCGAGCGGGAAGAGGCCACCCGCGATTACCTGGCCCGCGAACGGCACATTCGCGAGGAAAAGGCTCAACTGCGCCGCACCTACGACCGGGCCACCGACCAGCACGACCGCGATGAAATCCGCAAGCAAATCGAAGTGTTGGAACAACGCCGGCAAAAGTTGTCGGAAGAAAAGAAAGCCTTCGATGTGCGCCAGCAGGCTTTGGAGAAGAAATTCCGCGATCAAACGGCCATGGCGCGGCTGAAGGTCGAGCAGGAATTGAAGCAGGCCGAGGAATCCGTCGTGCGCCGACGCGAACGCGAAGAGGCGGAAATCCGGAAAATGCAAAGCGAATTGGATGCGCAACGGGAGAAAATCCGGCTCGATCAGGAGGAGCATCAGCGCCAACTGGAGGCCGAGCGCGAGCGTTTGGCCCATGAACGCGCCACGTTGGAAAAGCAGCGACTTTCGGTGCGTGAATCCGAGGAGGCTTATCAGGCGCGCATCGCCGAGCAACAACGGCGCGCGCAGGAGATCGCCGCAACCTTGCAGGAAAAGGAAGAGCAACTGGCTTCCGAGCGGGCGCGGGCGCATGAGGCCGAACAAGAGGCGGTGCGTCTGCAATCCGAAGCCGAGGAGATCATTTCGCACATGGTCCAGCGCCTGGAGGGGAACGGTCGGGAATCAGGCGAAATGCCGGCGGCCGAGAAGAAGAAAGTCCTGTTGGGCGTCGACTACGATTCGATGCGCCAACAATGGCGCGAATCGCTCAGCAGCGATCGCAAGCCCACGCCCGAGGATTACCTCGCGGTGTTGCGCGAGGGGCGGCGCAAGACCAAACGGTCCGCGAAAGCGACCGCGCCCGGTGAGGCGTCGGCGGAGTCGATCGAAAACGACGAGGAGGTCGTCATCGAGGAGACGACCTTCGAGGACGAGGAAGAAGAGACCGCCCCGACGCACGAGACCCGGGCGGCCGCCGAACCGCACCGGCGGCGCGTCGTGCCCAAAGGCGGATTGATCCGGCGCAGCATCGCCGGGCTGATCGACATGACCTTGTTGTTGATGGCGTTGGGCGTTTTTCTGGTGATCGGCCGCCTGGTGACCGGCAGTCAGGGCGGCAGCGCGCGCGATCTGGTGCTGGCCCTGGGGCTTCCGTTTTACATTCTGTTTATTCTGCTGGCCGCCGCGTACGTCACCTACGTACACGGAACGTACGGTCAGACCTTGGGCCAACGCCTGCTGCGCATCCGGGTGCTGACCACTCACGGCGAGGAATTGACCTATCTCACGGCGTTTTTCCGTTTCGTAGCCGCCTGTTTCGCCGTCGGTTTCCTGGGGATGGGCGTGGTGTGGATCGGCTTGGATCCCAACAAGCAGGGGTGGCACGACAAGCTGGCGCGTACGGTGGTCATACGGGCATAAATCGTTGCGATAGTCGTTGCGATAGTCGCTTGACGCCGCGCCGTTAACACACCATACTTTTGACAATTTTCTTGCCGGGGATTCGAGGCGGGCAGAGAGAATTGGCAGGCCGCTAAAAGACTGGTATGCTCACACCTTTCGCGAACGAAAACGGATAAAGGGCCATTCAGCTTGAAGGACATCTTTTCTGACGAAACACTCGACCGCTTGGACGGCGCCATCGAACAGTCGATGTCGGCGCGGACCTTCGTGGTCGGAGATATGATCGGCGGCCGTTTCAAAGTCGAGCGGGTTGTGGGTCGCGGCAACTTCGGCTTTGTCTACCGCGCGCTGGATACGCAGTCGGGCAAGAAGCGCGCCATCAAAACGTTCTACGAACGCCTGACGAGCCGCCCCGGCGCCGCCGTCGCGCTGCGCGCATTGGGCGATCGCCTACGCGACGTGGTGCATCCCAATCTGGTGCGTGTGTTTGAAACCGGCGCCGACGGCAACCTGGTCTATTTCGTGGAAGAGTTCGTCAGCGCGCTGACGTTGGACAAACTGGTCGAGGCCGTGCGCAAGCACGCGCCGGAAAAAGGATTTCCCGAAGAGCAAATGTCCGAGGTGGTGCACCAGGTGTGTGCCGGGCTGGAACAACTCGGCGATTTGCCGCACATGGGTTTGACGCCGCAAAATATTTTCATGAGCAAGGCCGGCGTCAAACTGTCGGACATCGGCGTGGCCAGTTGGCTGCGCGAGGTGATGACGGCCAACGACTTCCAGGTGATGTCCGGCCGCACGTTCCTGGCGCCGGAATTCATTCGTGACGGCGTGCGCAACGGCGCCGCCGACGTCTATAGCCTGGGCAAGCTGCTCGAATATCTGCTGACGCTGGAAATTCCCGCCGCCGGGCGCGTCGGCGGACCGATCAAAGGCGGGCATGCCGCCGGGTTGCTCGATTTGGTGCGCAGCGCCTGCGACGACGATCCGGAGCAGCGTTTGCCGAATCCGGGCGTTTTCCTGGGTTCCTACGAAGCGGCGCGCGCGGCGCGGGCCGCCGCCCCGCAGGTCGTCGAAGAGGAAATCCTCCGGCCGGAAGAGGCCGCCGAGGACCGTCTGGCCGAAGCGGCGGAACTGGCGCTGTCGGCGGTGAGCGAAGCGGTCACCACCGATCATCGCGAGCGCGAGGCGCTCGAGGAAGTCGCCGCCGTCGTCGAGCGGGAAACCGTCGAACACATCGAGGAGCCCGCGGTCGTCGAGCCGCCGGACGAACGCTTCGCGGTGGAAGAGGAATTCTTCGGCGAAGCGCTCAGCCAGGGCGAAGCCGCGCGCGAAGCCCCCGGCGAGCTGCCGGCCATCGAGGAAGAGCTGCCGCCGATCGGCGAGTACGAAACGCCCGCCCGCCCGGCCGAAATGCCCCCGGTGTTGACGGCCAAAGCGCCGGCGCCAAGCCGCGCCTGGCTGGGGTGGCTCGTGGCGGCCGTCGTCGCGGCGCTGGTCGTGGTCGGCGTGATGAACAAAGATCGTCTGCTGCCTCAACCCGCCGAGCCCACGCCGGTGGTCGATCAGGACAGCTTCGATCTGGAAGGCATCACCTACAGCCCCGAACCGGGCGGCCCGACCTACGACGAAATGATGGAAGCGCTGCTGTTGCAGGCCAGCACCTACGTGAACCAGAATCGCATCACCGATCCGCCGGAGGAAAGCGCCTTCGGTTTGTACAGCTTCATTCTGGATATCGATCCGAAAAATGCCAAGGCGCAGGAAGGCCTCACGTCGATCGAAAATCGCTACCTGACGCTCGGCCGCGCGTTCATGAATTCGAAAAATTATCCGCGCGCGCAGTGGGCGTTCCGCAAAGTGTTGTTCGTTAACAAGACGAACGACGAGGCTGCGCGCGAATTGACCAAGCTGGCTTCGCTGGTCAAGACGCCGCCGGAAGCGACGCCCAAACCCGGCGAGAAACCGGGGCCGACGCCCACGCCGATTCCGGGCGGTCCGCAGCCGACGCCGGAAATCGCAGCGACCGGTCCGTTGCCGCAGCTGACGGCCGACCACATCCGCCGGACGATCGCCAACTCGATGGGCCGCGTGAAGTTCTGTTTCGCGAAAAATCCGGACGCCTCCGGCATGGTCAAAGTGAAATTCGTCATCGCCCCGGCGGGCAACGTGGCCAGCGCGGCGATCGCCAGTTCCACGCTGGGCAATGCGGAGATTGAACAATGCCTCGTACGCCGCGTGATGCTCATGCGTTTCCCGGCTTTCGAAGGTTCGCCGAAAACCGTCACCTTCCCCTTCAACATCAGCAAGTGACGCGTTTGGCGATTCGACGCCTGCTGCCGGTCGTGCTCCTGTTGGCGCTTTCGACCGGGTGTGCGTCGTTTCGCGCGAGCTGCGGCAACACGTCGATCGAACTGCCGCCGGTGACCATCGTCGGCGATCCAACCGGACGCCACGGCGACATCTACGACGCCTACGATTTGTTCGAGCGCGGCGACAAGGCCTTCGTCGTCGCCGACTGGCCGCTGGCTGAAAAGGTCTATCGCCTCCTGCTGGAAAAATATCCCGACAGCGACGTCGCGCCGCTGGCGCGCTACAACCTCGGGCTCGTCTACGAGCGCACGCAGCGCTGGGCCGACGCGCTGAGCGTCTACGAGGGGTACGGCGAAGACCTGGGCAAGGACGTCCGGCTGGATGAAGTGCGCATGCGCAAGGCCGTGTGCCTGGCGCGGCTGAATCGGCACCGGGAAGCGCAACAGCAGCTCGAAGCGATTCTGCATCAGTTCGGCGTGCCGCCGCTGGAATTCAACGAGGCGCGCGCGCGACTGGGCATCGCCTATTATCACGACGGCGACGAGATTCTCGCCGAGCATCATCTGCGCGCGGCGCTGGAAACCTACGAGCGCAACGCCGAACGCGGGGTGGTGCATGCGCGGGCCGCGTACGCCGAGGGCTACTTCGTGTTGGGCGAAATCAATTTCACGCGCTTCCGTGGCATCGAGCTGAGCGGCGACGAGGAAGCGCTGGCGCGGGGCCTGGGCGAGAAAGCCGACGCGTTCGTCGCGGCGCGCAATTACTACACGCTGGCGATCCGCACCTACGAGCCCGAGTGGGTGGTCGCTTCGCTGTTTCGCATCGGCCTGGGCTACGAGCTGTTTTACGAAGCGGTGCTGGCCGCGCCGATTCCCCAAGGTTTGACCCCCGCCGAGCAAACGGAGTATCGTCAAAAACTACGGGAGAAATTGCAGCCGGTGCTCAACAAAGCGCTGCAGGCCTATCGGCGCAACCTGGAGCTGGCCGGCGATTTGAAAGTCGACTCCGAATACGTTCAGCAAACGAGGGAGCGATATGCAACGCTCAGCCAAAACGCGCAGCAACCTTAGGGGATGGTTCGCCACGCTGTCGGCGGCGGCCGTGTTGACGCTGGTCGTCGTCGCCGTCGCCGGCGCCCAGGCGGCGGTCGATTTCGCCGGGGAAAACCTCGTGTACGAATTCGGCTGGTCGGGCATCAGCGCGGCGACCGCGGAAATCCGCGTCCTGGCGGTCACCGAAGACGGCGAGCCCTGCTACAAAGTGCAGATGCGCATCAAGGGTCAACCGAAACTCGACTGGATCTGGAAGGTGCGCGACGAGATCGAGGTCGTCACCTCCATCGCCGATCTGCGCTGCAAACGGTATCTGTTCAAGCAGCGCGAGAGTTCGTTCCACCTGGACACGGAAATCCGACACGACAAAGCGCAGGGCCTGCTGCTGGGCTCGCGCACGCGTTTCCGCCAGGGCGAAGCGCAGCCGCTCAAGCCCAACCACGCGCCCGACGATCATTACGATCCGCTCAGCGCGTTGATTTTCGCCCGGCGCGCACCGCTGTCGCTGGGCAAGACCTACAAACTCAAGGCCTTCGACGGCAAGCGCCGCCACGACCTGACCTACACGGTGATGGGCGAAGAGCACATCAAGATCGGCCTGGGCGAGTTCGACGCCTGGAAGATCTGGCCGCGCATCGAGCGCTCGTCGGGCGCGGATGCCGAATCGAAGGTCAACAAAGTGCGCAAGGCGACGCTGTGGATCGACAAGCAGCCGCCGCACCACGTGCTGAAGGTTGAAACCGAAGCGTTCGTCGGTTCGATCTACGCCGAGTTGGTCAGGAAGTAAGGCCCGCGTCGCGGCCCCACGCGAACAGCAAGTACATCGCCAGCCAATATGAAAAGAAAAGCTGCAGCGCCAGGAACGGCACGGGCAGCGTCAGGTCAGAGACCAGCGCCAACGCCGGCGCGAAGCAAAATAGGCGCGCCCAGCGATCGCCGCGTACGGCCCGCACGATCTCGGCGATAATCAATCCCGTCAGCAGCGCCACCAGCGCCAGCGTCAATGCGCAGCCGTAGGGCGGTACGCTGTGAATGTCGAAGGCCTGTTTGCCCGCCGCGCCGTACCACCAAGGCGGCGTGGCGAAATGGAAAATCGACTGTCCGTATTGGCCTTCCTCGCACAGCCACACGAACAGGAAAATCGTCCAGAGCAGACGCCGCACGAAGGTCGGCCGGCGCCACACGCGACGCAGCAGCGCCAGTGAGGCGAAAAAGCTCATCGCGACGAAAAGCAGGTTGAGCGTTTCGGCGAAGCTCTCTTCGGGCATGACCCATTGTTCGTAGGCTTGCGGCTCGCGCGGGCCGAGTACATGCAAGGCGACGACCAGAGCGATCGCGCCGCAGACGACCAGCGCGTAAAAAACAAGCGCGCGCCGATCCGTCAACGGCCCTTCGCTCATGGCGCGGGCTCGACGGTTTTGGGCAGCGGCTCACGCTGCCAGGCCTCCAGCGCGAAGTAAGCGGCCAGCACGAAGGCAATGAACAGTTGCCACAGGTAATCGCGGTCGGGGAAAAACGAGCCGGACAACACGACCAGGAACGGACCGACGCAAAACACACGCGACCACTTGTCGCCGCGCCAGGCGCGTACGAAGCCGGTGAAAAACGCAATGCCCGTCGCCAGCGTCATTCCCACCGAGAGGAAGCAGCCGTAGTTGACGACGGTGTGCAGGTCGAAGGCGTTCTTGCCCGACATGCCTTCCCACCACCAGGGCGTGGCGAATTGGAAAATCGACTGCCCCCATTGGCTTTCCTCGCCGAACCAGATGAAAAAATAGAGCAGCCAGAGAACGCGCCGGCCGAAGGTTTTGCGCCGCCAGAATTTTTTCAGCAGGTAGATCGCCAGGAAGAAATTAAGGGCGACGAACTCCAGGTTCAATGTTTCGCAGAAGCCGTCCTCCGGGCTGGCCCAATCGAGGAAGGCGTAGTTGTCGTCGGGAGCCTGCGCCCGGATCGATGCGATCAGCGCCGCGTAAACGCCGAGCACGACGGCGAAATAGAGATAGGTTTTCCAGTTGAAGCGCGGCGCGTCTTGGTTCATGTGGTGGGCGTATCACTCCTGGTAGAACGAGTCAATGAGTTCCTTGTACTTCTCGTCGACGATCCGCCGTTTGACCTTTTGCGTGGCGGTCAGCTCGCCGTGGTGTTCGTCGAAGACGTGATCCATCACCGCGAAGCGTTTGATCGTCTCGAAGCGCGCCAGTTGTTCGTTCACCTTGTCCACGCTCTGTTGATACAACGCGGTCACGGCGGGATGTTCGATCATCTCCTCGATCGGCTCGGTCGGCACGTCGTTGGCCTTGGCCCAGCGCACGAGTTCCTCGAGGTTGGGGCAGATCAGCGCGGCGAGGAACTTGCGCGCGTTGCCGATGACCACGACCTTTTCGATCAGCGGATCCATGTTGAACAGGTTTTCGATGCGCGTGGGTGCGATGTTCTTGCCGCCGCTGGTGACGATGATTTCTTTCTTGCGGTCGGTGATGAACAGGTAACCGTCATTGTCCAGGTGGCCGATGTCGCCGGTGTGCATCCAGCCGTCGGGCTCGATCGTCTCGGCGGTGTCGCCCGGCTTGTTCCAGTAGCCCTTCATCACCATCGGTCCGCGCACCATGATCTCGCCGTCAGGGGCGATCTTCACTTCGGCGTTGGGCAGCGCCGGGCCGACGCTGCCGAGTTTGTTTTTCCCCGGCCGGTTGACCGTGACCACCGGGCTGGTTTCGGTCAGGCCGAAGCCCTGGTAGATGTCGATGCCCAGGCCCTGGAAGAACGTGACCAGCTCGGCGCTGATCGGCCCGCCGCCGGCATAGGCCACGCGGATGTTCTCGAAACCGGCCTGTTGGCGCACCTTGGACAGCACGCGATCGGCCAGGCGATGTTTGAGGCGCATTTTCAGCGGCGGCTCTTTGCCGCAACCGGTGTACTCTTTAAACATCTCGCGCCCGACCGCGTGGGCCTTGGCGAACAGCCCCTGCACGAAGGGCGGTTTTTGCGCCAGTGTCGTGGTGATTTTTAAAAACATTTTTTCGTAGAGGCGCGGCACGCTGATAAGCACCGTCGGGCGCACGGCGGCCAGCGAAGCGCGCAGTTCCTCGGGGTCGATGCCCGAGGCCAGCGCGAGGGCGCCGCCGGCTTCGCCGCTGGCCAGCATGTCGCCGGTCAGGCCGAAGCTGTGGCACAGCGGAATGTGATTGAGCCACACGTCGTCGGCGCGATACGCGAAAATCTTGGTCACGACGCGTTGGCTGTCGAAGTTGGCGTTGGTCAGCATCACGCCCTTGGGCTCGCCGGTGGTGCCCGAGGTGTAAATGAGCACCGCGACGTCGTCGGGCTGTTGCGCGCTCATGCGCGCGTGCAAAGCGTCGAGATCGCGGTGGGCCGCGCCGAGCGCGTACAGGTCGTCGTGACCGATGACCTCGTCGCTCGTTTTTTCATAGGGATCCATGACGATCATTTTTTCCAGCGCCGGCAGTTGCTCTTTTTTGGCGATCACGCGATCGCGGATCGTCGTGTCGCTGACGAAGGCGAAGCGCGCGCCGCTGTCGGCGAGGATCACCGCCATGTCCTGCGCGGTGAGCGTCGGGTAGACGGTGACGACCACCCCGCCGGCCAGCAGCGTGGCCCAGAAGCCGTCGAGCCAGCGCAGACGGTTGGGGCCGATCACCGCGACGCGTTCGCCCGGTTGCAGGCCCAGCGTAAGCAGGCCGCAGGCGGCGTCTTCGACCATGCGCAACCGTTCGCTCCAGGTGTAAGGGTGGAACTCGCTCGTCTTGCGTCCGTCTTTCCAGGGGCACAGCAGCGAGATGCGTTCGCCGTACTTGAGGCTGCGATTGTGGAAACTGCCGCACAACAGCCGGTCGGAGATCTGAAAGTCCATGCGTGGCCTCCGCAAGCGTTTATGGATGCGCGTGGTGGATGAGTCGTGATGCGATGATTCTTTATATCACAAGAGCGGCGGGCAACGCGAACAAGAGTGTTATTGAATCGTCGCCGGCCGCGCCCGTTCGCCCTCGTAGAACGCGACGAGGAACAGTTGGGGAATCAACACCGCCGCCGCGGAAATGGCTTCGATGGCATAGCGCAGCCAATCGGGAAATGAAATTTGGCCGGCGTCGAGCAGCGCCGGCAAACCGTCGCAGAGGATCATCGGCGACACGGCGACAAGCAGCCCGAGGAGCGTCGCCCAGAAGCGTCCGCCGGTAAATCGCCAACTGCGCCGCAACGCCTCGATGAGGCCGACGCG
>CALBTQ010000322.1 GCA_937967875.1 uncultured Pseudomonadota bacterium | reverse complement strand
ACGCCTATCACGACGACATGATCACCTATCTGACCGACGAACAGTTCGGCTACGTGGCCGGCGTCAACGGCATCATGGTGCGCGAAAAGCCGGCGACCTGTTTTTACATCGGCGCGTTTTTCGCCGAGAGCCTGATCCTGGCCGAAACGGGCAATTACGTCGGCGCGATTCAGATCGCCGGCACGGCCATGCCCAGCCAGTTGCCGTTTTTCATCGCCGCCTGCGACTACACGTTGATCGGCGAGGAACTCTTCGCCGCCAGCGCCTATTTGTCGCAGGAGCCCAAGCAGTTGGGCAGCCTCAAGGGGCAGGACGTGGGTAAGGCGATCGCGATGTTGTTCATTCTGGTGGGTAGCCTGCTGGTGACCCTGGCCACGTTGATCGATACGCCGACGCTCTGGGCGATCGCCGATTGGGTGCGCGCCCTGTTGACGGTGGAGACCTAAGGAGGATGGTCTAGACGATGCTCAAACGCAGCATACCCATTTTCATTACCTTCCTGGTGGGGACGGTGCTGATCGTCAGCTTCTTCATTCCCCATAAGCCGTTCGGCGAACTGGGCGAGGATTTCGCCGTTTTCTTCGACATCATTTCGGTCTTTGCCTTCGTGCTCGGCGGCGGCAACCTGGTGCGCATTCACGGCGATAAAATCGGGAAGCGCGCCGCCGGCTGGGGCTATTCGGCCGTTTGTCTGCTCGGATTTTTCGTCACGTTGGTCATCGGCCTGGGTAAGATCGGCAACCCCTGGGGCATCCAGGGCGACGTAACCGAAAGCGGCTCGTATTTCTTCAGCGTCTATGAGTTCGTCTTCAAACCGCTGAGCGCGACGATGTTCGCGCTGCTCGCTTTTTACGTCGCCTCGGCCAGCTACCGCGCCTTCCGCGCGAAGAATCTCGAAGCGACGATCCTGCTGGTCGCCGCTTTCATCATTCTGTTGGGCCGCACCTTCCTGGGCACGATCGCCACGATGTGGCTGCCCGAATCGCTGTCGTTCTTGCAAATTCCCAATCTGGCCACCTGGATCATGAGCACCCTCAACCTGTCCGGGCAGCGCGCGATCATGATCGGCATCTCGCTGGGCATCATTTCCACCAGCCTGAAGCTGATCCTCGGCATCGAACGCAGTTACCTCGGCGCGGATAGCGAATAGGGGGGCGGCATGAGCAATTGGTATGAGAAAGTCGCCAACATCGATCGCCGGGTGATCTTTCTGTTGATCGCCCTGGCCGTAATCATTCCCCTGATTTTCAATTTGTACTTCCCGGAAAAACCGACGCCGATGGTCGAGCAGGTGTTCGCAAAAATCGACAACATGCCGCCCGGCAGCCGCGTGCTGATCGACTGCTCGTACGATCCGGCTTCGATGCCCGAGTTGCAGCCGATGGCCACCGCCTGGATGCGCCACTGCTTCCTCAAGGGGCACCGCGTGTACACCATGGCCTTGTGGCCGATCGGGCAGCAACTGGCGGTGGATACGATCAACAAGTCCATCGATTTCATCCGGCAGCTCGATCCGCAACGCGAGATCGTCTATGGCCGCGATTACGTCAATCTCGGCTTTAAGTCCGGTCAGCAGGGCGTGATGAAGGTGCTGCTGACCAACATCGAAACGCTGTACTCGACCGACATCAACGGCACGCATGTGCGCAAAATCCCGATGATGGACGGCGTGATCAACCTGAAAAGCTTCGATCTGATCATCAGCGTCAGCGCCGGGTATCCGGGCTCGAAAGAGTGGGTGCAGTTCGGTTCCGACCCTGCCGGCGTGCCGCTGATTTCCGGTTCGACCGCCGTGCAGACGCCGCTGCTGTATCCGTATTATCCGCGGCAGATGGTCGGCGTGCTCGGCGGCCTCAAGGGCGCGGCGGAGTACGAGGCGCTGCTGTACGAGCGTACGCTCAAGCCGCTGCTGACCGCGCGTCTCAAGGAACTGAACAAGTACGACGGCGAACGGCTCGTCGAACTGGCGAGCGAGAACCTGGGCTATACGCAAAAGGCGATCAAGCGCATGGGCCCGCAGGCGATCGCACACATCGTGATCATCCTGTTCATCGTCATCGGCAACGTCACCTTCTTCATCGATCGGCGCCGCCGCGCCCGGATGGGAGGTGGACGATGAGCCGCAACATGAAAATCAGCATCGGATTTATCGCCGTGTTCATCGGCCTGTCGCTGTTGGGCCTGCTGTTCGGCGAGGGCATCACCAATCCGGTGCCGGCCACGGCCGATCTCGAATACAGCATGCCCAACAACATGGTGCTGGTCGCGCCCGCGGACGAGGTGCGGCGCGAGTTCGATCCGTTGACCAACAAAAACAAGGTGCTTGCGCCGAACGGTTTCCAAGTTCTGCGCGAGGTGCCGGCGGAATTCGGGCAGGCGCAAACCGATCCGTGCGACACGCAGGAACCGCCGCCGCCGAAAATGGAACTCAAGGATGTGCGCACCGAAACTCACTGGGGCGCGGTGGCGGCCACCAACGTCGAGGAAGAAACCAAGGGCGATCAGGTGTACGTGCGCGTACCCAACGGCGGCACGCTGGTCGAGCGGGTGATCTCCTTCAAAGGTCTGTGGACGTGGTTCGCAGCCTTCCTGACGCTGTGCATTCTGAGCTTCCTGTACGACGACAATCCGTTCTATAAATTCGCCGAACATCTGTTCATCGGCGTGAGCGCCGCGTACTGGATGGTCATCGGTTTCTGGACGGTGATGGTGCCCAACCTGATGGGCAAACTCTGGCCGAGCCTCGTGGCGCGGATCAATCCCGGCATCGGCGACGTCGAGCGCAGCCTGATTTATCTGATCCCGCTGATCTTCGGCGTGATTCTGCTGTTTCGCCTGTCCAACAAACTCGGGTGGATCAGCCGGTGGTCGTTGGCGTTCATCGTCGGCACGACCGCCGGTCTGAATTTCGTCGGCTACCTGCAGAGTGATTTCGTCGGCCAGATCGAAGGGGCGATCGGCAGCTTGATCGTGGTCGATCCGACGACCGGCTTCTCGTTGGGCGGCACTTTCAATGCGGTCGTCATGATTGTGGGCGTGCTGACGAGCCTGATTTATTTCTTCTTTTCCACCGAACACAAAGGCGTGATGGGGGTGGGCAGCCGCGTGGGCATCTGGGTGCTGATGATCACCTTCGGCGCGTCCTTCGGCTACACGGTGATGGGCCGCATCGCCTTGCTGGTCGGCCAGATGGAATTTCTTTTCGCCGACTGGCTGCACATTATAATAAATTAGCTGGAATAACCATTAGGCACAGGCCGGGAGGGCTTGTGAATACGACATGTATAACCTTGCATACTTATTCGAGCTCGGCTTGACCTGCCGGCATTTGCAA
>CALBTQ010000321.1 GCA_937967875.1 uncultured Pseudomonadota bacterium | reverse complement strand
AGATCGTATTCGGTGACTGGAGTTCAGACGTGTGCTCTTCCGATCTCCGACAGCACCTTTTCGCGCCGCCAGTTGTAGAATTCCCACACCAATTGCGGATCGGTCGCGAAGGCCTCGGGCGTGGCCAGGTCGGCCGGTCGATGATTGCGCCACAGGCCGCCGTCGCCACGGAAGGTCGGCACGCCGCTCTCCGCGCTCAGGCCCGCGCCGGACAGGGCGACGACCTTGCGGGCGGCGGTCAGTTTTTCCGCCAACTGCCGTTGTGCGTCGGTCATGAAACAACTCCCATCAGGGAGATTATCCGGAACCGGCAGGCGTTTGCCAAGCGATCATTCGCAGCAGCTTGCGCGTGAACGAAGCCATCGCCGGATCGTGCGCGTCACGCTCGTGCAGCCAGCGATAGGCGCGGTAACCTTGCAACGAAAGAGGTCGGTCGGGCATTGCCGCCGTGTACAGCTCGATGCGCAACCGCCGATGACTGAGCAGATGATCCAGACGACCGATTTTTTTACCCACCGTCACCGCTTGCCCGAGTTGCGCGGCAAGCGCCTGGGTCAACGCTCGTTTCCCGATCGCGCCGGCCGGCGTGAAATCGGGCGGATGCTGCGGCAACTGCCAGAGGCCGCCGAACAAGCGATCGTATTCGTTTTGCACCATGAGCACCGCACCATCAGCGCGTTGAATGACGGCAGCGGCAATGTGCACGAGTGGGACATTTTTTTTCGGCGGACGCGCCGGGCGCTCCTCGACGACACCATGCGCGTACGCCAGGCAGTCGCGTTGCAGCGGGCAACGACGGCAGGCAGGCGATTGCGGCGTGCACACGAGCGCACCCAGTTCCATCAGCCCTTCGTTGAACGGTCCCGGGTTGCGCGACGGCACGAGCGCGGCGGCGATGCGCCAGAAACGTTCGACGACCGCCGGGCGCGTTACATCCTCGGCGATATCCAGCAAGCGCGCGATCACGCGAATCACATTGCCGTCCACCAGCGGCGCGGGTTTGCCATAGGCGAGCGAGGCAATGGCGCCGGCGGTATAGCGCCCGATGCCCGGCAACGTTTGCAGCGTCGTCGGATCGGCCGGCAGAAGACCGTCATGCGTTTCGACAATCCGTTGCGCCGCCCGGTGCAGGTTGCGTGCACGACTGTAATAGCCCAATCCGGACCACAAGCGCAGCACATCATCGAGCGGCGCGTTCGCCAACGTCGCGACATCGGGGAAGCGCTCCAGCCAACGCCGGTAGTACGGCAATATCGTTTCGATGCGCGTTTGCTGGGCCATGATTTCGGCGATCCAGATGCGGTAGGGCGAGGGCTCGGCGCGCCACGGCAGCGGGCGTTTGGCGCGCGCAAACCAGCGGTGCACCGCCCTTCGTGTGCGGGCGACGAATTGTTGATCGAGCGACGGTTCGTTTTGCTTCATCGTGCATACCGTAACGACGAGGTCGAGTCGCGGCAAGCGGGGCGATTGCTTGACAGTCGCCCGCCGGTGGGCCTATCGTTTGCGAACGGAATCAACTTCGATCAGCTAACCAAAGGATTTTCGTCGTGACTTACCAATACGATGTCATCGTTGTGGGCGCCGGTTTGGGCGGCATGTCGGCGGCCACGTTTCTGGCTAAAAACGGCTTGAGCGTGTTGCTGCTGGAACGTCACAACGTCCCCGGCGGATTCGCCACCAGCTTCGTGCGCGGACGATACGAGTTCGAAATCGCGCTGCACGAACTTTCCGGCGCGGGGCGCGACGGGCGCGGCGATATCGGCCGCTATCTGAATTATCTGGGCGTGCTCGATAAAATCGAGATCATCACGATGCCCAATCTGTATCGGTCGATCTTTCCCGATATGGACGTCACGTTGCCGGTCGGGCTGGAAGCGTATGAAGCGAAGCTATGCGAGCTGTTTCCCGACGAAGCCAAGGGCATCAACAAATTCCTCGGTCGCGTCGTCGCCTTCTACCAGGAATTTTCGCAGATCAGCAAACTGTCCAAACGCCCCGGTCCGATGGAAGTGGCGATGCGCTACCCGAACTTCTTCCGTTACATGAGCGCCACCTGGGCCCAGGTGTTGTATCGCGATGTGAAAAGCCCGCGCGCCCGCGCGGTGATCTCGCAGTATTGGGGTTATTTCGGCATGCCGCCCTCGCAAATCAACTTCATGTACTTTGCGTTGGGGTTGGCCTCGTACCTTAAATACGGACCGTCGTTCATCAAGGGTCGTTCGCAGACGTTGAGCAATGCGTTCATCGCCACGCTGGCGGAACACGGCGGGCAGGTGCGTTTCAATTGCGGCGTGAAAAGCATCACCGTCGAAAACGGGCGCGTGACCGGCGTGATCGCCGACGACGGCACGCGCTACCAGTCGCGGTGGGTCGTGTCCAACGCCGATCCGATCGCCACCTGCCGCAAGATGATCGACCCGGCGGAAGTGCCCGATAAATTTTTCCAACGCCTGCAGGCCAGCACGATCGGGCCGGGCACGGTCAACGTTTACCTTGGTGTGAATCTGCCGCCGGAGAAGATCAAACTGACCGACCACGAGAACTTCATCAATCCGGACGACGATTTCGACGCACAGTACGAAATGATGAAAAAAATCGTGCGGCCGACCGGCTGTCTGGCGACGCTGTACAACCACGTGTATCCGGAGATTTCGCCGCCGGGAACCTCGGTCGTGGTGCTCACGGCGCTGGCCTACGGCGAACCGTGGTACGACGTGCCGCCGGAAAAGTACGTCGCGGTGAAAAACGATGTTGCCGACGCGATGCTCGACGTAGCGGAAAAATATGCGCCGGGTTTGCGCGAGTACGCCGAGGTGGTCGAGGTGGCCACGCCGCTGACCAACATGCGCTACGCGGGCACGATGGGCGGCAGTATCTACGGTTTCGATCAGCCGCCGCACGACAACGTCATCAACCGCATGGGGCATCGCGGGCCGCTGGAAGGGCTGTATTTCGTCGGCGCCTGGACGCAACCGGGCGGCGGTTTCGGTCCGTGCATGATTTCCGGACAGATGGCCGGCAGTATGATTCTCAAAACGTGGAAGCAGTAAGGAGGTCGGCGTGGGACTGGAACTGTTCGACTGGCTCAAGGACGTAGGACAGATCGTCGAGGTCGGCGGCAAACAAAAACAACTGCGCCAAACCGGGCAGGGGACCGATTACACCGCCGACGAGTATCGCGATCTCGTGCGGCGCACGGTGGATAAACTGCACCCGGCGCGCATGCGCTTGCGCGTGCAGGAGATCGTAAGCGAAACGTATTCGACCAAAACGCTGCGTTTAGATCGGAAGAGCGTCGGGTAGGGAAAGAGTGTAGCTCTCGGTGGTCGCCGGAT
>CALBTQ010000320.1 GCA_937967875.1 uncultured Pseudomonadota bacterium | reverse complement strand
CCCCAGATCCACGATGCCCTTGAGATCGTCTTCGGTTTCGCCCGGCAGTCCGATCATGAAATACAGTTTGACGGCCTTCCAACCGGCCGAGAAAACATGATCGATGGACCTGAGCAGATCCTGCTCCGTGTTGCCTTTGTTGATGATCCGGCGCATCTTGTCCGTGCCCGCTTCCGGCGCCAGTGTAAAACTGGTTTTGCGGGTGCGCAGGATTTGTTCGATGATTTCCGGACCCAGCGATTCCACCCGCAAAGACGGCAGCGCCAGCGCGACCCGATCGCCGCAGTGCCGTTGCATAAGCGCCTGCATAAGCGTTTCGATGCGGCTGTAGTCTCCCGCGCTCAATGACAGCAGGGATATTTCATCGTGGCCGGTGGTGGACAAGGCCGTCTGCGCCATGTCGAGCACCTGCGCCGCGTCGCGTTCCCGGTAGGGCCGCCACAGCATGCCGGCCTGGCAGAAGCGGCAGCCGCGCGTGCAGCCGCGCGCGATTTCAATCACGATACGGTCGTGGATGGTTTGCATCAGCGGGACCACCGGAGAGAGCGGATGCGGCCAGGCGTTGAGATCGACGGGGTTGCGTTTGCGAACGCAGGCGCGTCGAGACACGGCGGGAACATAAAGGCCGTCGATTTCGGACAGGGCGGAGAGGGTTTCCGCCCGCGAGCTTTTCACCCGCTTTGCCTGAGCGATGGCGGCCACGATTTCGCCCACGGCTTCTTCTCCCTCGCCGATGACGAACGCGTCGATAAACGGGCTCATGGGTGCGGGATTGAAGGCGCAGGGGCCCCCGGCGATGATCAGCGGATGGCCGCCGCGCCGGTCGGCGGCGCAAAGCGGAATGTTTGCCAGGTCCAGCATGTTGAGAACATTGGTGAAGGACAGTTCATACTGAAGGGAAAAGCCCACCAGGTCGAAATCGCCAAGCGGCGAGCCCGTTTCCAGCGAGCCCAGCGGGAGCCCGGCGTTTCTCAAGAGCGCTTCACGGTCCGGCCAGGGGGCAAAGCAGCGTTCGGCGGCGGCATCCGGAAGGCCGTTGATGACGGCGTAGAGAATTTGAAGTCCCAGATGCGACATGCCGACTTCGTAGGTGTCGGGGAAGGCCAGCGCGACGCGCACGGCCGCGCCGGGTTTGGCAACGGCGTTCACTTCCGCACCCAGGTATCGGCTTGGTTTTTCCGCGCTCAAAAGCAGCGCGTCGGGGCTCATCAGGGCCATGTCGTCCTTTTCGAGGGTTTGGGAACCGGGTTAGCGGCAGGAGTCGTCCAAAGCGGTGCTGTGCGACTCCGACTCGGTCCGGGCCCGGTATTTATAAGGGTTTGATCGGATGTCGCGAAGCTTCGACAGCGCCAGTTTCCGGGCAAACTGATCGTGCGAAACATACCGGAGAGAATTGTTTTTGAAGGTTTCAATCATGTTATTGCGGGCGGACGTTTCTTCGGACAGAGACACGAAGGTCCGCTCCACTTTATGCTCGTAGGTCAGAACGTCTCCCGTGACGGTTTGAACGGCGAGAAAATCTTCGCGGTCGGCAAAGTAGCCCTCCAGTAAATCCACCCTGATTTGAAACGACAGGTCGACCTTCACCGTATCGGCCGCGATCACGCGCGAATGATCGACGATCTGCAGGGTCAGTCCGTTGGAAAGGGCGATTTCTTCAATCAGCTTCATTGTCGCGATATCCTTTTTTGCAATCTTCCGGCGCATGCCTTATCATTTTTGCGCTTGACCTGCAACGCCAATCCTTCTATAGATGGGCGCACCAAATCCGTCTCGACGGGAAAGCGATGAATCCATGGAACAAGCCAATGCCATACTGCTTCTGTCCTGCCCCGACCGCAAGGGCCTCGTGGCGAGACTGTCGAATTTTATTTTTCAGAACAACGGCAACATCGTCCACGCGGACCAGTACACCTCGACCTCAAGCCGGCATTTTTTCATGCGGATCGAATGGGAACTCAACGGGTTCGAGCTCCGGCGCGAGGAGATTCCGATGGTGTTCGCGCCGGTGGCCCGCCAGTACGGAATGACCTGGGAACTGCATTTTACGGATTATGTTCCCCGGATCGCCATTTTCGTTTCCCGGCACCTGCATTGCCTGCATGATCTGATTCTCCGACGCGATATGGGGGAATTGCCGGGCCGCGTCGAAGCCGTGATCAGCAACCATGACGACGCGCGCGCCCTGGTCGAGCAGTTCGGCATTCCCTATTACCATTTTCCCGTGGCGCCCGGCTGTAAGGCTCAGGTGGAGCAGGATCAGCTGGCGCTTTTAAAAGAGCTCGGCATCGATCTGGTGGTGCTGGCGCGTTATATGCAAATTCTGTCGCCGGCGTTCGTGGATCGGTACGTCAATAAGATCATCAATATTCACCACTCGTTTCTGCCGGCCTTCATCGGCGGCAATCCCTACCAGCAGGCCTACGACCGCGGCGTTAAAATCATCGGCGCCACGGGCCACTATGTCACCGAAGACCTCGATGAGGGGCCGATCATCGCGCAGGACGTCATTGAGATCAGTCACCGCGACACGGTGTCCGACATTCAGACCAAAAGCAAGGATCTGGAGCGGATCGTGCTGGCGCGGGCGCTGAGGCTTCATCTGGAAAACAAGATCCTGGTTCACGAGTCAAAGACGGTGGTGTTTGAATAAAAAAGAGCAGGACGTTTTTGGGCAGGCGTGTCCGATCGTTCCGGCCATATGGTTTTTCCGATGACAATAGAAGATTCTTTCCAGGTATTATGCCAGCCCGACGCGGGTAAATCCTGCGGCGCGTGCTGCGGCTTGTATAACTACGTCGATTCGTCGCGGGACTCCTTGGTGGAAAGACTGCGCGCGCGCACGAAAAGATTCCGCGACAGGGTGAAAACGCCCGCCGATCTGGACGATTTCGCCCGGGCCACCTTCGCCTGTGAGGATTTCCGGAAACGCTACGAAGTGATTTATTGCTGCGAGTATCTGGGATTTCTCGACGAAGGGGAGAAAAGGGTCGGCTGTCTGTTGCACCCGATGCAGAATCACGGTCTGGATATGCGCGACGTGTCGTTCTACGGGCGGGAACTGTGCGCCGGGCATTTGTGCCCGAGCCATCATTTCATCGGCCGCTCCCGTAGGCAGATTCTGCTGGATCTGATCGACGACTGGTATCTCTACGGCTTGTGTCTGACGGACATCGATCTGGTGGAATGCTATTTCCGCCTGCTTGCGGATCGTCTCGGCGAGGAGATCAAACCCGCCGCGTTCGCGGACGACGAGTTGAAGCGCCTTGCCCTTTCGTATTTCAACTGGAAGGTGACCTGGCCGTTTCGGTCCAAAGAGGCCAACCGTCTGGGCAAATATTATTTCGACAGATCGGAAGAGCACACGTCTGAACTCCAGTCACCGAATACGATC
>CALBTQ010000319.1 GCA_937967875.1 uncultured Pseudomonadota bacterium | reverse complement strand
GACCACCGAGATCTACACTCTTTCCCTACACGACGCTCTTCCGATCTGCTCTAGACAGCGAACTGCCCAAAAACATTCTCAACAACCGGTTGATCGGACTGATCGTCAATCGCGGTCAGCGTGAAGGGAACATCATTTTTCTCATTTCCTTTGTGCCGCTCTTCGAGCTGTTCGGCTTCAACCTAGCGTATGTCGTCATTCATGTGTTGCTGTTTTTAGCCGCGTTTTCGTTGATCTATCGACGGAAAGAGAAATTTTACCCGGCGCTGCTGGTCGGTTTGATCGTCGCATTCAGTCCGATTCTCCTCGCGCGGCACATCGTCGACGAAAACGTCATCGTGCTGCTGACGATGCTCGCTTTCGTCAACTGGTTGAATATTCCCAAGCCGTCGCTGACGATCATCGGAATTTTCGTTTCCTGGTTGATCGCCGAGGCGCACGAACTCGCCTTGCCGTTGTTTGTCTACGCCGTGGTCAGCTGGAGCCTCTATCGCTGGTCGATTCTCAAGCACAAACGAATCTTCATCGTGGCGTTCCTATTCGGCATCCCGACCATGATCCATCATATTTTCTCCATGGGTTCGCTGTTCGCCCATGAGAGCTGGGCCGATTTTCCGCCGATTCCCCACTCCTTCCTCGGCCATCAATTCACCTATCACGGCTTGCTCAATTGGCCGTTTTTTTCCGAAATGGTCCGCACGCCGTTTACGCCTTTCCCGACTTTCCTGATGTTCCCCGCGTTCGTGATCAAGGAATCCGGTTTCATCCTTGCCGCGATCGCGTTGGCCAGCACGGCGATTCTCGTTTATCGTCGCTGGCGGGAAATGCTGCCGTTGGCGGCCATGACCGTGACGATCTTCGCCTACCTGGCCATTCAAGCCAATTGGATGGAGCCGAAAAAGATGGGCGTATCGTTGCACATGGGCGCGCTGTTCGTGTTGGGAATGGGGCACTTTTTCAACAATATATTATACAAACCCGACCGTCGGCCTTTGCTTATCGCCTGCGCGGTTTCTCTAGTCGCGCTCGTTTCTTTTGCCCATCTGTTGCCGCGGCTGGATTTCCCCCTCGATCCGCGTACCGAAGAACATCTGCCATCGCTCTATTCCGGCGATCCGGTCGAAGACAAACACCTTGAAGCCAACTATCACAAGCTGATCGTCTTCGCCAATACGCAAGAGACGGACGACGTTTATCGGTTCGAGCGCAACTACATCACCGACGTCGATTGGTGGCCGAATCTCGATCATCTACCCAAAGCCGCCAACGCAATAGAGTACGTTTTTCACCTCAAGGGATCGCTCACCGATTTGTTGTTCTCCGATTTCGGCTACCACCGACGCAAACCGCACCGCGAAATCCTGCGCTCGTTTAACAGCATGATTATCCTGCAGGACAATTACATAAAAATGCAGTACCGAAGCGGCTGTCCGATTTTGAACGTACCCAACGACTTTATGCAGGATCCGACGATGCAGTCGCTCGGCGCCGTCCGCCTGAAGATGCCGTTGTTCGACAATTGGTTCGACCACCCGCCCATCGCACTGGCCGCCGATGACACGCCGGTCGATCTTTCGCTCAAACCCGGCGACCGGTATCTCATTCAATCGTTGCAACCGGCCTTCAACGGCTATTATCGCGTCATCGGCTTGTTCGTTACCGAGGAGCAACTCATTTTCTTCAACATTTTTTATCAAGAACGCGACCCGACTCGTTTTCTGAAATCGAAATTCAAAGTGATCACCAGATCGGAAGAGCACACGTCTGAACTCCAGTCACCGAATACGATCT
>CALBTQ010000318.1 GCA_937967875.1 uncultured Pseudomonadota bacterium | reverse complement strand
TGTGCTCTTCCGATCTCGGCGCATTGCAGGCGAATCTTGTGCGGTCCGTCGGGCACGCGCACGGTGTGCAGGCCGCTACGCACCTGCGGATTGGCGGTCGAAACGCGACCGAAGGATTTGCCGTCGACGAACAGGTCGAACGAGCCGCCGCCGGGCTGGCGCAGATAATGGATCTCGAAGCGGCCGACGTTCCGCCCGTATTCGCCGCTGTTGTTGGCGCCCCATTCGACCCATTCGCTCGGGCCCGTACCGTCGAAGGCGTAACCGCCCAGACCGAAGAAATACTGGCCCTGTGCGTGCTTCATAATGCCGTCGATCTGCCAGGAGTTCGACGTGCGGTAAGTGACGTCCCAATGCTGGTACCAGCGCCAGGGCTTGCCGGCGAGCATGTAGCCGTGGCCGGCGTCGCCGAAGAGCGCCTGCAGCCGTCGCCGCGCCTGGCCGGTCAGAAAGTCGACGACCACCAGCGAATCGCCGAAATGCAGAATGCGGGTGATCGCCCCGGGCTCCTTGTTTTTCGTGCGCGCCAGCGCCTCATAAAACGAACGCATCGCCAAGCCGGTGGGGTCTTCGATCGGCTGTAGCGAGCCGGTGAGGTCTTCGCTGTCCAGATCGATGCCGACCACCTTGGCCGCGTCGCGCAGGGTGACGTTGGGCGCGACGGCACGCGTCGTTTCCGCCGGGATATCGTCGCGGTCGATGACCACCGGATTGCGGGAAATGATCGAAATGCCCTGACTCGGTTGGAATTTCAGCGAAGCCAGCAGGTCGCGCGGATCGCGGTTGAAACCGGCGATCGCGCACAAAACGAGAAACCACAAGATCGCCTGGGCGGTCTTGCCCGTCAGCGCCGGCAGCGGCGTCTGCGTATTGTTTTCGGTTTCCCGTCGGCTCAACCAGACCCCCTAAAACTGGTAATAGATGAACGGGACCACTTCGCTACTGGCGACGGAATATAACACGATGATCAGCAGGAACAAAACCAGCCCCTGCGCGTGCGCCGGCAGCCGCATGAACTGTCCACGCACGACGTTTTCCCATTTTTCGGGCAGCCAATGCAAGGCATAACCGAGGGCGAGCACCACGGCGATCTGCGGGGCCAGATTGGGGATGCCGCCGACGAAGGTGAACAGCACCCGCAGCAGGTTCAGCGCGCCGCTCATCGTCTCGGCGCGGAAAAAGATCCAGGCCAGGCACACGAATTGGAAGGTGATGAAGCCGGTCAGAAATTTTCCCCACCACGACGCCGGATGCTCGCGACCGGTCGCACGTTGGATCATGCGGGTGACAGTCATCGCCGCGCCGTGCAGCGAGCCCCACAGCACGAATTTCCACTCGGCGCCGTGCCACAGGCCGCACAGGAGCATCGTCAGCCAGAGATTCAAATAGGTGCGCCAGGCGCCGTGCCGGCTGCCGCCCAGCGGAATGTACAGGTAGTCGCGGAACCAGGTCGACAGGCTGATGTGCCAGCGCCGCCAGAAGTCGCGCGGGTCCAGCGCGATGTACGGCCGGTCGAAGTTGAGCGGAATTTTATAGCCCAGCAGCAACGCCGAGCCGATGGCGATGTCCGAGTAGCCGGAAAAGTCGCAGTAGATCTGCATCGCGTAGCCGTAGATCGCCGCCAGCACCTCCCAACTGGTGTACATTTCGGGCAGCGAAAACACGCGGTCGACCAGATTGATCGCCAGGAAATCGGCGATGACCACCTTCTTGAACAAGCCGGCCATGATCAACCACAGCGCGCGGCTGCCTTCCTCCTCGCTCAAGCGCGGTCGGCTGTCGAATTGCGGCAGCAGCTCGGCGGCGCGCACGATCGGCCCGGCGACGAGCTGCGGGAAGAAGCTCACGTACAGCAGGTATTCGTGGTAACGATACGTCGGCTGCAACTTGCCGCGGTACAGGTCGATGATGTAGCTCATCGTCTGGAAGGTGTAAAAGCTGATGCCGACCGGCAGAATCACGTTCAAGCGCAGCCGGATCGGATCCAGGCCGAACCACTGCACCGCTTCGGAAATATTGACCAGGAAAAAATCGGCGTATTTGAAGATCCCCAGAATGCCGAGGTTGACCAGAATCGAGAGGGCCAGCAGCAGCTTGCGTTTGAGGCGATGGTCGGTCAGCGACATCGACCAGCCGAGGAAAAAATCCAGCGACGAGGAAAACCAGATCAGCAGCAGGAACGTGGGGTTCCAGTTGGCGTAGAAGAAATACGAGGCGGCCAGCAAAAACAGCATCCGCACCAGGCGCAACCGGGCCAGCGCCCAAAACAGGACGAAGACCACGATCAAAAAAATGCCGTACTGCACGCTATTGAATAACAACACCGTCTCCGTAAACGAGGGCGAATTGTAGCAGACCTACTCGGGCGTGGGCAGGGGCAAATACGGGCGCACGGCCTCGGCGATCACCTGTTGGCCGCAGGCGTTGGGATGACCGAAATCGGTCGAGAACCACAGCCAGCCGCCGGGACTGGAATTGAGCGTCGCCGCGCCGAGCCATTGAATGAGCCATTTGCGGCATTGCGCGTATTCCGGCGCGGACTTGATCGTTTCCACCTTCTGAAACAACAGCGGGAA
>CALBTQ010000317.1 GCA_937967875.1 uncultured Pseudomonadota bacterium | reverse complement strand
ATACGAGATCGTATTCGGTGCCTGGAGTTCAGACGTGTGCTCTTCCGATCTTTTCTTGTGCAGCGCGGGCGCCATCCATTCCAGCAGACCGTCGCGATCGGCGTGCGCCGACAAGCCGCCGATGGTGTGGATGTGCGCGGCGGCGACGATCTCCTGCCCGAAGATTTTCACCCGCGGCGCGCCGTCGACCAGCATACGGCCCAGCGAACCTTCCGCCTGGAAACCGACGAACACGATGTGGCATTCGCGCCGCCACAGGTTGTGCTTGAGGTGATGCAGAATGCGCCCGGCCGTGCACATGCCGCTGGCGCTGATAATGATGCTCGGTTTTTCGTCGTCGTTGATGGCGATCGACTCGCGTGCGTCCCGCGTGAAACGCAGGTTGGGCACCAGCAGCGGATCGTTGCCCAGGCCGGTGATTTCGAAGATCGTTTCGTCGTCGTAGCACTGCGGATTGTTGCGCACGATCTCCGTCGCGTTGATCGCCAGCGGGCTGTCGACGTACACGTTGAAGCCGGGCAGGCGGCCTTCCTCCGACAGCTCGCGCAGACGGTATAAAATCTCCTGTGTGCGGCCGACGGCGAACGAGGGGATGATCACGTTGCCGCGATCGCGCCAGGCGGCGAGCAGCACGTCGGCCAGCTCGGCCAGCGTATCGGTGCGTGGTTTGTGCAGACGGTCGCCGTAGGTCGATTCGATCAGCAGCACGTCGGTTTGATTCGGCTTGAACGGATCGCGAATCAGCGCTTGATCCTTGTTGCCCACATCGCCGGAGAAGGTGATGCGCTTTTCGCCTTCCTCGGTGCGCACGGTCATCTCGATGAACGCGCTGCCCAGAATGTGCCCCGCGTCGCGAAACACGGCGGTGATGCCTGGGGCGAGCTCGAGCACGTCCTCGTATTTGTGCGACACCAGTTGCTCCAACGACTGGCTCGCTTCCTCGGTGGTGAAGATCGGCTTGATGAACGGATGACCTTTGCGTCGGGCGCGGCGGTTGTGGTCGATGGCGTCGCGTTCGGCGATGTGCGCGCTGTCCAGCAGCATGATCTGCGCCAGGTCGACCGTGGCGCGCGTGGCGTGCACCGGGCCGCGGTAGCCGTCTTTGTACAGCTTGGGAATCAGCCCGCTGTGATCGATGTGCGCGTGGGTCAGCAGTACGGCGTCAAGCATGTTCGGGTCGAAGTAAAACGGCAGTTGGTTGCGCTCTTCCAAGTAATGCGGCCCCTGAAACATGCCGCAGTCGACGAGAATATTCTTGTCGCCGATCCGCAGCAGGTGGGCCGAACCGGTGACCGTCCGCACCGCGCCGTGAAATTCCAGATTCATGATTCATCCTCGCTTGGCAGTAGGTTGACCCGCTCCAGATCGGGGCGTTCGAAATCGTAAGGTGTATCGGTGGCGCAGACCAGATAGGCCTCGCCGTCGCCCAGGTATTGCACCGCGTGCGCCGTGCCGGGCGGTAATGAGAGCATCAGCGGTTTGGCGCCGTCGTACAGTTCGTTGAGTTGTCGCCGGCCGTCGTCGATCGCGACGCGGCACGGCCCGCCGCACACGACGATCCACTCGGTTTGCACGCGATGGCGGTGGTTGCCGCGAATCGCGCCGGGTTTCATTGAAACCACATGCACGTTGGCGATTTGCGCAGGCGGCAGCGGCAGGAAGTCGAGCAGGTTGCTGGCCCAGCCGCGCGCATCGCGACTGGTTTCCACCACGGTTACGGCAAAGGTCGTCGGCTCACTCATGTTGCCCGGCTTTGAGGTATTCCACCACCTGCGCGACCATCTGCTCCGTTTTCCGAAACACCTGATCGTAAAAGGAGATGGTCGTGCCCAGCGGATCGGTGATGTCCAATCCCTTTTCGCGACCGTCAACGAAGTCGCTGAGCAGGAAGGTCTTCTTCGCCGCGTTGGGAATTTTGTTGGCGATTATATTGATGTGCCGCTCTTCCATCACCAGAATCAGGTCGGCCTGCCGGACCAGATCGCCGGTCAACGCGGTCGAGCGATGATAGGAAATGTCCAGGCCGTGCTCGGCCGACACTTCGATCGCTTCGATGCTGGCCGGATGACCGTCGATGGCGATCGTCCCCGCCGAATGCACGCGCACGCCGCGCACGCCCGCCGCGATCAGCGCGACGCGCAATTGCGCGGTGACCATGGGGCTGCGGCAAATGTTGCCGGTGCACACGACGAGAATATCGTGAATCTCCTCCGGAGCGGGAAAGGGCGGCGGTGTGCGCATCGATCAGCTTCCTTCGAACAGCGTGCCGGTCGATCCCGGCGGCACGGTGCGGTTGAGGTGTCGATACGCGTGCGGCGTGGCCACGCGGCCGCGCGGCGTTCGTTGCAAATACCCTTGTTGAATCAAGAACGGCTCGATCACATCCTCGATTGTGTCTTTCTCTTCCGACAGGCTGGCCGACAGCGTTTCCAGGCCGACCGGGCCGCCGCCGAAATGATCGATGATGGTCAGCAGCACGCGTTGGTCCATTTTATCCAGCCCGGCGTCGTCGATGTTCAATCGTTCGAGCGCGCGGGCGGCGATCTTCTTGGTGATGACTCCGTCGCCTTCGACCTGGGCGAAGTCGCGCACGCGGCGCAGCAGGCGGTTGGCCACGCGCGGGGTGCCCCGGCTGCGGCGGGCGATTTCCGCCGCGCCGTCCTCGTCGAGGCGAATGTCGAGAATCTTGCCGTTGCGGTGAATGATCAGCAGCAGGTCGTCGGGCGTGTAGAAATCGAGCCGGTCGACGATGCCGAAACGGTCGCGCAGCGGGTTGGCGATCAGGCCGATGCGGGTGGTCGCGCCGATGAGCGTGAAGGGCTCCAGCGGCATTTGCACCGTGCGCGCCGACGGTCCTTGTCCGAGAATCAAATCGATGCTGTAGTCCTCCATCGCCGGGTAGAGCTTTTCCTCGACCAGTTTGGAGAGGCGGTGGATTTCGTCGATGAACAGCACGTCGCGCGGCGCGAGGTTGGTCAGGATCGCAGCCAGGTCGCCGGGCTTTTCCAGCACCGGACCGCTGGTGCAGTGGATGCCTACGCCCAGTTCGCCGGCGATGATGTGGGCGAGGGTGGTTTTGCCCAATCCCGGCGGGCCGTAGAGCAGCACATGGTCGAGCGCTTCGCCGCGCTCGCGCGTGGCGTCGACGTACACGCGCAGGTTGTCTTTCACTGCGTGCTGACCGACGAACTCCTCCAGCCGCCTGGGGCGCAGCGTCAGGTCGTAAGCGAGATCGTCTGGTTCGCGCAGCGGATCGATCGGCCCCCGGTTCATCGTTTATCCTTTCATCATCTTTTTCAGCGCCAGGCGGATGATGGCTTCGAGCGACGACTGGTCGCCCAGTTCCGCGCGCGCCTGCGCCACCGCCTGTTCGGCGGCGCTGTCCTTGAACCCGAGGTTGAGCAGCGCGCTGATCGCGTCGTGGTCCACGCCGGTTTTCGGGCGATGCGCGCTGACGTCCACCCGCGTTTCCTGCGCCAGCGCGGCGGCCTTGTCGGCCAGATCGACGACGATCCGTTCGGCCGTTTTCTTGCCGATGCCCGGCGCCTTGGTCAGTGCGGACACCTCGCCGCCGGCGATACGCGCCAGCAGATCCGGCGCGGCGAAGCCCGAGAGCATGGCCAGCGCCGCTTTAGGGCCGACGCCGCTGACGCTGATGAGCATGGTGAACAGCTTGCGTTCCAATTCGGTGAGAAAGCCGTACAGATGAAACGCGTCTTCGCGCACCACCGTGTGCACGAGCAGCGAAACTTCCTGCGGCGGTTCGGGCAAAGAATAAAAACAGTTCGCGCTGATGAACACGCGATAGCCCACGCCGTGCACGTCGACCACAATCTGGTTGAGGTCCTTGTCGGTCAGTTTGCCGGTCAGTCGCGCGATCACGGTTCGCTCCGCTTGTTCAGATGTTTGGTTGCCTGCGCCAGCTTGCGGCTGTTCAGATGGCAGATGGCGCCGGCCAGCGCGTCGGCGGTGTCCACCCACGCTTCCTCGGGCAGGCGCAGCAGGCTTTTGACCATCAGCCCCACCTGCCGTTTGTCGGCCTTGCCGTAGCCGGTCACCGCCTGCTTGATTTGCATCGGTGTATATTCGTATACCGGCAAGCCCTCGTGGACGCAAGCGAGGATCGCCACGCCGCGCGCCTGTCCGAGCACCAGCGCGCTTTTGGCGTTCTTGTGATGGAAGACGCTCTCCACCGCCGCCTCGCTGGGTCCGAAGGCACGGATCGCCTCGCGCAGCCCCTCGTAAATGGCCTGCAACCGTTGCGGCAGCTCTTTTTTTGTATCGGTAAAGACGGCGCCGGAATCGACGTGCCGAATTTTCTGCGGCCCGGCGGTTTCTTCCACCACTCCCCAGCCGCAAATCCGACTGCCGGGGTCGATTCCGATCACCCGCATGACGTCACCCGGCGTATGGAGATTACGTTGATTCGGATCAGCTCAGCCTTTCCATTTCCTCGTCGGAAATGTCGAAGTTGCCGTAGACGTCCGAGACATCGTCGAGTTCTTCGAGCTGTTCGATGAGCTTGAGCATCGTCTCGGCCTGTTTGCCTTCGAGCTTCACGGTCGTCTGCGGCACGTAGGTAAGCTGTGCTTCCTCGTACTTCATGCCGGCGTTGTTGAACGCTTCCTGCAGGCCGGGGAAATCCTCGATGGCGCAGGTGACTTCGATCACGTCGCCTTCGTCCTTGATGTCCTCGGCGCCGTTTTCGATGGCCGTTTCCTCAAGCTTCTCCATCTCGATGTCTTCCGTATTGAAGGTGATCATGCCCTTGCGGTCGAACATCCAGGAGACGCAGCCGCTTTCGCCGAGGTTGCCCGCGTACTTGTTGAACGCGTGCCGCACTTCGGCCGTGGTGCGGTTGCGGTTGTCGGTAAAGGTGCACACCAACACCGCCACACCGGCCGGACCGTACCCTTCGTACGTGATTTCTTCGAAGTTGGCGCCGCCGTCGAGTTCGCCGGAGCCCTTTTTCACCGCGCGGGCGATGGTGTCTTTGGGCATGTTCGCGGCTTTGGCCGCCGCGATGGCGTTGCGCAGGCGAATGTTGGCGTTGGGATCGCCGCCGCCGTCGCGCGCCGCCAGCAGAATTTCCTTGTTCAGCCGCGAGAAGAGGCGACCTCTTTTCGCGTCCGCCGCGCCCTTCTTCCGTTTAATCGTACTCCATTTGCTATGGCCCGACATCTTCCCTCCGGAAAGAAAATTTTTGGATGATCATAAACGTCCCAGCAGTGACAGTTTATGCCATTAGACGCGTTATTGTGTCAAGTAACCGAGACTGCGCAATTGTTCGATAACCTCTGGAGATAACTGGATCGGATCGCCCACCTCGGCGCGGAGGATCTGCTTGGAATTGACCCAGATCGGCTCGTTCCAGATCAGAATGCCGCCCGCCGGCGCGTTCAGCCCCGCTTCGCGCTTGATTTCGTTGCTCAGCGTGAAGTTGCCGCTGCCCGGGTGGGTGGTTTTATTGCCCAGCATAATGTTGCGCGATTGTTCGCGGCCTTCGACGAAAAAGTGGAAGGCGACCGGGCCCGTTTCCGGTTCGGTCATGAACGAAACGCCGTTGTCGCGCTCGCACAGGGCGAAGAACTGCAACTTCTGCGGATCCTTTTTATCCAGCGGATATTCCAGCGAGGTCATCATGCCGCGTTCGTCGGTGCCGTAAATCGTATTGGCCTTGTAAATGTAGATGAACTTGCCGGGCGTCGCGCCGATCTGCCCACGAATGCGCACCGGTTTGGGCGATTGTCCCCAACGCACGTGCCAGGCGCGGCGCTGAATGTACAAGCCGGTGGAAAACAACTCGCCGCTGAGCTTGCCGGCCACGTCCGGCTCGGTCGGCATCAGGTCGGTTTCTTCCGCCGGGTCGTCTTTCAGGTTGAAGAGAAATTCGCCGAAGGTGCGCCCGTTGAGTGCGAATTCCGGCGAATATACGTACTTCAAACCGTCCTTGATGATCGAAACGCGATCCGGTCCCTGCCGCGTGGTTTCACTTAACAGATAGCGGTCGGGGAAAGGTTCGTCTTTGACCAAGGGCATCAGCGACTTGCCGCTGATCGGCTTGTCGACCGGCGGCAGACCGAGGAAATCCAGCAACGTGGGCATCAAGTCGATCAGGCTGACCGGCGTGTCGATCACCTTGCCGCCGGGCAGGCCGGCGGGGAAATACCACAGGAAGGGCACGCGCACCTGCTCGTCGTACAGCGTGAAGCCATGCTCCATCATGCCGTGTTCCATGAACTCTTCGCCATGGTCGGCCATGAGGATGATCATCGTGTTCTGATCGAGCTTATTTTGCTGTAGCCATTTGAAGAGCACTTCGAGCTGATTGTCGACGAAGTCGATTTCCCCGTCGTACAACGCCGACAACGCGCGCATAATTTCCTTGGCCCGTTCCGACGGCCAGGTCTGCATCACCTCGATCACGTCTTTGGTTTCCCCGGAAACGTACACCTTGGTGTCGGTGGGGTAATGTTTTTTGGCGTAATCGGGCGGTGGTTGATAGGGCGTGTGCGGATCGAACAGGTGCAGAAACACGAAAAACGATTCGTCCTTGTTGGCCTTGAGCCACTTGGTGGTCTTGGCGATCATCTCGTCGGCTTTGGCGTTTGGCTTGATGAAAAAATCGTTGAAGCCGCGATCGAAGCCGTATTCCGCCGACAGATAATAATGGCTGACGAAGGCCGCGGTGTTGAAGCCGGCCTTTTGCAGGTGCTCGGCAAGCATCGGCGCGTCGATGTCGATGTTGATCTTCTCGTCGATGGCCCGGTGTTCGGTGGAATACAGACCGGTCATCGCCGATGCGTGACTGGGCAGCGTCCAGGGCGAGGGGGCATACGTTTTGTCGAAGCGCACGCCGCGTTCGGCCCAGAAATCCATCATGCCGGTAATGCCCTTGGTATAGCCGTAGCAGCCGAGGCGATCGGCGCGCAGGGTGTCGACGCTGATGAGAATCACGTTCGGA
>CALBTQ010000316.1 GCA_937967875.1 uncultured Pseudomonadota bacterium | reverse complement strand
GATCGTATTCGGTGACTGGAGTTCAGACGTGTGCTCTTCCGATCTCCATGATGTAACCGCCGCCGCCCAGATAAAGCTGCGGCAGAATCTCGACGCCCAGACCGGTGATCATCGTCACGCTGGAAAGGCCGTAGCGCAGAAACTGGCCGCGATCATCGCGCCTTTCCTCAAAGTTGAGGAACGATTTGAGGTTGTTGTCCACCGCCACGTCGAAGCCCAACCCCAAGCCGTGTTCGCTTTTAAAGAGCTTGGAGAGGTTCATCGTAAAGCCGATGAGAACGACCTTGTTGGCCGTGTCGAATTCGACTTCCTCACCGTCCTTCACGCCGCCGGTGAAATCGGGATCGGCCATCAGGTAGTTGAGATCGATCTGGTTCACGCCGATGGCGCCTAACGCCGCCGGATTGAAGTAGGCGGCCGAATAATCGCCGCCGACCGCGGTCATCGCGTTGCCCAAGCCGATCGACTTGGCGGAAAGTCCGTAGGTGTTGGGGATGAACGTCAGTCCCGCCTGCGCCGCCGTCGCCCAACCGATAACCAGGATGAATAAAACCGACACCAAACAAACGCGCCTCATTCGCTACTCCCTCATGATGGTAGTTGGTATACCGTCTGTATTTCATTCCACATTTGCTATACTCGGAATTCGAATTATCCAATTTAGGACATTCCCTTTTAGGAGAATTTTAATATTTGTGCAATCGATTAATGACCTTGAATACAAAACAATAATAACTGACAAAAACAAACGATCTTTACCGAACGGCGTTGGGCGGGTATGGTGTCGCATATTATTTGCCGTAACCGAAACCAGGAAGGACGCCATGGAATTCTCTCAGCGCAACGTGTACATCAGCGGCGGCACCAGCGGCATCGGCCTGGCGGCGGGCGAATTGTTCGCCTCGCTGGGCGCCAATATCTACGTATTTTCGGTGGACCCGGAAGAGAAACGGCGCGACGCCCTCGCCGCCCTGCAAAAAGCGGCCGGCACGCCCGGGCAGCGCTTCGAGGCGGTCGCCCTGGACGTCACCGACCACCTGGCGGTCGATGCGACGCTGCGCGCCGCGGCCGAATCGTTCGGCGCGCCCTACGTGCTGATCAACAGCGCGGGCATCGGCGGAGCAGTGTATTTCGAAGAACTGTCCTACGAGCGATTCGATAAAACGGTGCAGATTTCGCTGTACGGAGCGCGCAACGCCTGTGCAGCGCTGATTCCATACATGAAAAAAGACGGCGGCTACGTGGTCAACGTATCGTCGATGAGCGGCCTGATCGGCTTGATCGGTTATGCGGCGTACGCCAGCGCCAAATTCGGTATGGTCGGTTTGTCGATGGCTTTGCGCAGCGAATACAAAAAATACGGCATCAAGGTTGCGGCGTTCTGTCCGCCGCAGGTCGACACGCCCCTGCTGCGCGAAACCGATAAAACCAAACCGCCGGAAGTCAAAGCGATCAACAACAACGCGGGCGTGCTCACCCCCGCCGAAGCCGCCCAGGGTTTGCTCATCGGCATGAAAAAGGATCAACCGATCATCGTGCCCGGCACGAAAGGCGCACTTTTCTATCACTTCAACCGGCTCTTTCCGCGGATACGCGAACGAATGACCGACCGGGTCATCCGGCGTGTTCAGCAACAAATGAAGGATTGATTATTCTTCGAAGTTCAGACTGACCTTGGCGACCTTGTCCAAATCGCGCTTGTACCAGAACGAACCGATGAAGAACAGGATCGACGCGCCGATCATGAAGAACGGCAGCGTGGACATCGCCTTGGCCAAGCCGACTTTGTCGGAAACCGCGCCGACGAACAGCGGCCCCAGCGAACTGCCCAGCAGGTTTTGCACGATCACGCAGATGGCATAGGAAATCGCGCGCAAACCGGGGTGAATCACATCCTGCGTCACCGCCGCCGCGCCGGGCAAAAACGCCACCGCCGCCGCACCGCCGAACATCAGCGTGACGTATTCGACCGTTCCGTCAAAAACCCAGAACGCCAGTCCCAAAAAGAACGCCGTCGCCAGCGTCGCAATCGAAGCGAACAGCATCCGCGCGTTGGCGCGCCGCTTCTGCCAGAAGTCGGCCAGGAAGCCGCCCAGCGGAGCGCCCACCAATGCCGCCAGCATCACCAGGCTGCCCTTCATGCTCGCCTTGTCCATCGTCAGGCCTTCCATGCGCTCATAGTAGGTCGGCAGCCAGGAGATCATTGCGGTGGTTACAAAGGTGCAACAGGCGAACGCGAAGAAAGTAAACATCACCGACGGCGTGCCGGTAAATTCGCGGACGGTGTCTTTGAAACTCATTTTCGTGGCGGTCGGCGTTGCCGACACATCGGCCGAGGCAGATGAATCGTCGGTTTTGACAAGCTGGACCGTCTCATAATCCTTGACGAAGAAGAACAACACCGAGACGATCAATCCCGGCACGGCGATCCACAGAAAGGCATGCTGCCAACCGTATTTAACCGCAATGAAGCCACCGACGACCATGCCCAGCGCGCTGCCCAGGGGAATCGACATATTCCAGAAACCCATGATCAACGCGCGTTTGTTTTGCGGGAAAAGCGCCGAAATCATCGCCGTGCCGCCGGGCGCGTAACCGGCCTCGCCGACGCCGACCATGCATCGGGCGATGAACAACTGCGTGAAATTGCCGGTCGCGGCACACAAGGCGGTCGCCAGGGTCCACAAACCCGCCATGATGCCGATGGCCTTGCGCCGGCTCCAACGGTCGATCAACACGGAAATCGGAAAGGTCAAAACGGTAATCGACCAGTAAACGGCCGAAACCATCATGCCGCATTGCGCATCGGAGATTCCCCAACTTTCTTTCAGGAAAGGGAAAAGCGAAACGATGACCATACGGCTGGCGTAATCGGAAATGTAAAGGATGAACAGGAGAGAGAACGCGAAGTACACATGACGTTTTTTCACAGGACGCTCCTCGCTCATGAAGAGTGATCGGACTCGGCAATTAGGATCATTGGTCTATATCATATTCCTAATCTAGTTTGAATAGCCCTAGTCGTTTTGCCGCAGAAAAATGAAGGGCGCGTCGAAAACAACGGCTTCCAGATTCAACGATGATCCTCCCCGCATGGTGAAAACGGCGGAACGCGCGCCGGCGGGCACTGCAATATCGCTCGTGTAGCGGAACCATTCGGCTGCGCTGTACGGTCCGATTTGGTCTTCGCTCAATTCGTTTGCGCTTTCATCCAGGAAAGTCAGAGAAAGCGACGTTTCGGAAAGCCCGACCAACGGTCGCATCGCCCCGCCCCAAAAGGCCGAAAGCGTTTGTGCATCGATTTGCGCTGCATAATCGCCGAGATCGACCGTCTGCGTCAGGGAAACGTTGGACGTGGTCGTCAGACCGGCCACCCAATGCTCGCCGGTGAAGGAATTGATATCCGCGTTGGCGATCGGTCCGGCATAGCGATCGACGCCGACCAACAACAGCCCGCTTTTTTCCCATCCCGTAAAACCGTCTTCGAAAAGCGGATTGGTCAGGAGATTGCCGCTGACTTGCCCATGAGGTTCGCTCGCGTCGACCACCGACAGATGCAGTGCATCGAAGGACGCGGCGTTGAACAAAAGACCGAACATCCCGCCGACCGCCCGCAACGTTATACGCACCTCACGCGCGCCGGGCGGCAACGGTTCGACCAACCGCCACGGCTGCCAATACAGCGTGTCCAAACGACCGGACGAATACCAGGCCAGCAACCGTCCATCGGCATCAAAAACTTTGACCACCGCCTCGGCCTCATCATACGGCCGCTGCACGTTCGACGGACCTTCGGTCATGTAGCCGGTGCGACTGAAACCGCCGAACTCCAGGTAGGCGCGGCCGGTGTCGATCGCCTCGGCCATGGTGGACAGGTCGATCGTCTGCTCGGCGGTCCCGTGCGATTTGAGCAAGGCCAGACCGGACACGAAATGTTCACCCACAAGCGGCTCGACACCCCACCAGTCGTCGTCCTTCACTTCCATTTTACTCAAGGTCCAGGCCGCGCCGCCCTCTTCGAAGCCGTTATCGGCGATGAGATTATCGTGATGGACGAAGGTCAACGATTCGCCCGCAGCAATGGCATTGCCGTCGATGTCCTGCCCACCATTAACGGTCACTGTCAGCGACGCATCGAGCGGCATCGCTTCGCTCAAGGTGACCAATACCAATTCGCCTTTGCCGAAGGGCTCCGCGCCAACCACGGTTAACTCCCTGTCGGCGTCGTGGACCGTCACCGTTGCCTGGATCATCGGCTTGTCGAACAGCAGGGCAAAGACGTTCTCCTCGAAACCGAACACCGCATCGAGCAAATAGGGCGCCTGGGGAGCGGCGGTCGGCGGAAAGGCGATGGTCGAAAATTGCAGTTTGTGGTCCGCGAGGATCGGCGAGAAATTGACGATTTCACCGTCCACCGCGCAAGCGCCGGAAGCCTTGTTGAAGAGATTGTTGTCGATCAACAACGCGCCTTCGGTGCCGTAAAACATATTGGCCGGCCAGGAAACCCGCTGCGAGGGAATCAATCCCAACGAAGACCAGGAATCGGCGAATTGTTCGTAAAGAATATCGAACTGGCTGGATCCAGGTTCCTCGTTCCAATCGCCGCCGGCGATGATCCGTTCCGCCGGATCGTCAGCGATTATGTCGTCGATAAATTCGCGGCACTGTTCATCGCCCTCGGAATTCCAACCCAGGTGCACCGCATAGATCGAGAATTCGACGCTATCGATAAACGTGCGCGCGTGCGCCACACTGCGGCCCGCCTCAAGGGAAATGCCGACCGGATCGAGCAATTCGGTAAACGAAAGAATGGTTAGGCCGCTGTAGCGAAACGAATTCATCGCCAATTCGGCGGCGAGTCCATCGCTGTATTCTTCCGGACACTCCTGCAAAAAAAGCAGATCGAAAGGCAGATGGTCGGAGATGCCCTGGGCCAACTCCTCGACGGACGCTTCGTTGCCGCCGTGCAAATTATAACTGCCGACCCTCACCAGCGTGTGGCCGTCGACATCGCCGCCGCAAATATGGCGGCCCCACACCAAATCGTCATTCAACAACACATCATCGTCGTCGTCGGTTGTGTCGTCATCGATTGTGTCGTCGTCGGTCGTATCGTCATCGATGCTGTCATCGTCGGCAGTATCGTCGTCGGCAACGTCGTCGTCGCCGCTATCATCATCGTCATCATCGTTTTGCGAACAGGAAATTGAAAGAACCATGCAAAAACAGATGACCAAAATCGAGAACAATATGTGCCGCTTCATGATGAACTCCCTGTAACTTGTCGTTCGCGAAATGGAAGTATGTCGGATAACAATAAATGAAGCAATTCAACGTTGAGTATTTGACTCTTGACAGAGGCGTCGGCTTTCCTTTTTATGTTTCGTTGGCTGAAGAGATATTTCTCATCGTTGGAGTTCAAAAATGCGCAGATTGTCAGCTGTCCTCTCATCCTTATTGGTAGTGCTGTGTTTGACGGGATCGGCCTGGGCCGCATCCATCGTCGACCAGGATCCTCATCTGGCGATGTTCCAGAACTTCACGACCGATCCGATGGTCGTGCAGTTCGATCGCCGGATGAAGATGGATTCAGCTTCGCCGAGCACGATCTGGCTCAGCTATGAAGCCGCACCCGCCACTCACATCGAGGCCGCAATTTCGTTCGAAACGCGCGATGCGCTCAACGATACGATTTTGTTGACGCCGACGGCGGGCAAATGGCCGTTCGCCAAGCGCTTGCTGCTCAACATCACCTCCGGCCTGACCGGCTGGGACGACACGCCTTTCGATGGCGATTATCCCTTCGGTCAAGTGGTCGTGTTCAACGTTCCCGACGATCTGCAGGGCATCGACAATTGGGATCCCACCGATCCATGGGACTTCGAAGACGCCTTCGTCAACTCTTTCGTGCTGCTCGGTTACAATCCGCTCGACCCGGAAAACACCGATACCTCCGAGCCGGAAAACATTCCCGGCATGAGCGGCACCGAAGCCTGGAAGATCACCGGCGGCCGCTCGGACGTAATCATCGCCGTGATCGACACGGGCATCGGTTCGTATGCCGAAGCCGACCTGGCGGAAAATTTCTTCCTTAACAAAGAGGAACTGCCCTACCCGACCGACGGCGGCGCGACCTGCTCGCCCGACCCGTGGGACTGCAACAACGACGGCCGGTTCAACGTGCGCGATTACGACAACGACCCGACCTTCGCCGGCCTGGGCCGCACCTTGAGCGTGCAGGATCTGATCGACGAATTCTCCGACGGCCTCGACGGCGACGGCAACGGCTTCGTCGACGACATCAGCGGCTGGGACTTCCACCGCAACGCCAACGAGGCGCTCGGCGCCGACGGCATGCCCGAATCCGATCACGGCGAAGGCCGCTGCAAAGACGCCGCGGCGATCGGCAATAACGGCACCGGCAGCAAACCCGGCTTCTGCCCCTACTGCACGATTTTGCCGATCCGCACCTCCGACGCGATCGTCGGCGACGTGAACAACGTCGGTGCGGGCGTGGCCTACGCCAATGCGATGGGCGCGGATGTGGCCGTGTTCGCTTCCGGCGCGATGGACTTTAGCGAAGAGACCAACGACATCCTCTCCGAAGCCTCGTACAACGGCACGACGCTGGTCGGCGTGGTCAGCGACGAAATGGGCTATCACCACGCCTTCCCCGGCTCGTATGACGAAGTGATCAGCGTCAAGGCGATTTTTCCGATCACACCGATCGACTTCTTGGGCTTCATTCCGTTGAACAAATTCGCTTTCGTCGAAACAACCTGCACCATGTGGGGCGAAGGATTGCACTTGACCGGCGCATCGTTGTATTGCTCATCGGACGCGGCGGGCAACACGGCGGGCGTCGCCGGTCTGCTCATCAGCCGCGCGCGCGACCTGGGAATGGAACTGACCTCCAACAGATCGGAAGAGCGTCGTGTAGGGAAAGAGTGTAGATCTCGGTGG
>CALBTQ010000315.1 GCA_937967875.1 uncultured Pseudomonadota bacterium | reverse complement strand
GATCGTATTCGGTGACTGGAGTTCAGACGTGTGCTCTTCCGATCTGGCGCGTCGGCCATTGGGCGCTTTGGTATTTCAGGTCGCCCTTGCCGTAGCCGGTCAGCACGAACACGCCCTTGCCGCCGACGCGATGGGCAAGCACGATATCGGTGATTTTATCGCCGACGGTGAAGCTGTTCGCCAAGTCGAGGTCGAGATCGCGCGCGGCGTCCTCGAGCATTTTCGTTTTGGGCTTGCGGCAATCGCATGCGACGTTGTACGGCGCGATTTTGCCCTCGGCGACGTGCGGGCAAAAGTAGATGCCGTCCAGGTGCGCGCCCTTGGCGGAGAGCAAATCGATGAGTCGCTCGTGCACCTTGGCGATCAACTCGAACGGGAAATACCCCCGCGCCGCGCCGGCCTGGTTGGTGGTCAGCACGACCGGCACGCCGGCTTCGTTCAGCCGCCGAATGGCCGCGGCGGAGTGGGGCAGCAATTCCAGACGATCGATGTGGTTGACGTAACCCACCTCGCGGGTGACGGTTCCGTCGCGATCTAAGAAGACGGCTGGTTTGGCCAACAGCGTTCCTCCACGATGTCAATTAAGCGCGTCAAGGAATCCGCCTCGCCGGCCAGCTCCAACGAGGCGACCAGCACCGTCATGCCCGCCGGCGGTTCGGACGGCAACTTGACGGCGTCCTTTTCGGTCGTGGCAAGATAGCAAATCCCATCCGGAGCGGCAAGTTTCGTGAGCTGGGCCAGATCGGCGGCGGCATAGGCGTGATGATCGCGGTACGCCATGGTGTGCGCGAGCCGCAAACCGCTGTCGGCGAAGGTTTTAAAAACCTGCTGCGGCCGGGCCGTGGCGGCGAAGGCGACCACGCGCGGATCGGACAACGTCGCCGGATCGACCGCTGCGCCCGTCTGAAAATTGCGCCAGACGACGCCCGCGTAACGCAGCCGCAACACTTCGCCTCGATAACCGGCGCGGCGCACTTCTTCTTCCGTGCGCGGATCCTCTCCCGCCGTGTTGTTGAGTACGATCACCGAGGCGCGTTGCAGCGCCGTCGGCGGTTCGCGCAACGGACCGGCAGGCGTGCAGCGGCCGTTGCCCAGACCGTCGCGCCCGTGCACCAGAACGATATCGACCGTGCGCCGCAACGCCAGATGCGAAAACGCATCGTCGCACAGCAACGCGTCGCAGCCGAATTTTTCCACGGCCAGTTGCGCCGCCGCCGCGCGTTTAGCGCCGATGACCACGGGTACGCCGGGCAGGGCGTTGGCGAGCTGCACCGGTTCGTCGCCGGCGTGAGCGGCGTTGAGCAATGGAGTTTCACCCGTGGAAACGACGGCGGTTTGTCCCTCCAGCGATCCGCGATACCCGCGGCTGAGCACAGCCACACGCCGTCCGCGTTGTTGCAGCGCTCGCGCCAGGAAAATCGTCATCGGGGTTTTGCCCGTACCGCCCATGGTCAGGTTGCCCACGCTGATTACCGGGCAGGGCGCATGATAGGCGGGTGTGCGACCGTCGGTATAGCGTTTCGCCCGCAGGCGCATCGCCGCGCCGTACAGCCATCCGAGCGGCGCGAGCGACCAGCCGATCGCCCGCCATAAAAAACCGGGATCCCGCGAATACAGGATCCCGGCGATGCGCTCGGAAATGTTCAACCGAAGGCTCCGCTATTTGAAGAGCTTGGCGAACCGGCTCATCACGCCGGCGTTCTTGCTCTCCAGCAGTTGGTCCAACTCACCGTCATCCAGGTAGATGCCTAGACACTCGGTGCACTTGTCGATTTTAACGTTTTCAAATTCCAACTCGACCATTTCCAGGCCGCATTTGGGGCAACGCATCCAGTGCTGCTCTTTTAGTTTCTTGCGTTCATTCGCTTTGAGGCGCTCGTGTTCTTCTTCGAGAGCTTTCTTCTTGCGTTCGAATTCCATCTTGGCGAAGTACTTGTCTTCGTTCGTTTTCGCTCCGCCTTTGACAATTTCACTCATTTCGCACTCCCTCTCATTTCTCAAATTCAAGCCGGCTGGGCTGCAAAATTCCAGGATGTGCAAATGATTCGGTTCGCCGGCAGCTTGATAGGGTACGTTTAGCGCTGAACTACTCTTCCTCTTCGTTTTCGCGCCAGATGGCCCGGTATTTGCCGATGATATAGGTATACGTCAACATGACGCTGTATTCGTAGTAATCGTCGTTTTCCAAACCGGTGCCGTACGAGGCGTCCAGACGCAGGCGATGGTTGAGCGCCACTTGCCAACCGACGCTGCCGAAGGCCGACAGCCCCCAGTTGTCCTCTTCCTCGTCGCCGATTTCGACCATGTTGTAGCTGGGCACCAGGCCGACGTTGTAGAAGATATCGCGCGTCGGATAATCGGACACCGTCAACGGCAGCGAGTGTGATTGATACAGTTCCGGCGCCCAGTAAACGGCGGTCTGGTTCGGCTGTTGATCGTCGTAGGTCATCCAGGTGTAGCCGTAACCGGGCGTGAAGTACGGACCGTTGAAGAAGGTATAGCCGATGCCCGCGTTGATCAGATCGGATTCGTTGTCGTTGACCAGATTCGAGTCGTCCACCCAACTGTGGCGATATTCGCCGGAGAGAGTCAGGCGCTCGATCGGCCAGACGCGCAGCACGCCGCCGAGGTTGTCGTCGCCGATGCCTTCTTCCATGGCCAGCAACGTCTGGCGCATGTCTTCGCGGAAATAATAGCCTTCCAAGCCGACATAATTGTAAATATCGCCGCTGACCGCCGCGAGGTAGTTGTGCGTGTTGTCGATGCGGTCGTGGATGTTGTACGTGTACTCGCCGCGAACCGCCGCTTCGCCGAACAGGCCTACTTTCGCGCCGACGGTCGGGCTGATGCGGTCGATCATTTCATAGTTGGTGTCCAGGTGCCGCGCGGCAGTCACCTCGCCAAACGCTTCTGCTCCGTCCCAGAAACGATAGGTGAACCGGCTGCCGCCGCGATAGGTGCCCAGATAGGAGTCGAACCGCTTGGCCTCCTGATAGCCGACGAACACGTCGACGGTCGGCGCGCTTTCGTAACGCACGCGCTCGAGACCGGCCAGCGCTTCCTCGTTGCCCGGCGAGTAGATCAAGGCCATTTTGTATTCGTGGCGCGCGCTGCTCCACATGCCCGACATCAGGTAGAGATGGCCCAACGCCAGATGGTAGTAGGCGTTCTCCGGATTCTGCCGGACCAGCTCTTCGTAGATATACCGGGCTCGCTTGTAGCGGTTATGCGCGATCAACTCCTCGGCCAGGCGGATGCGGTAACGCTCCTCCGCCTCGCTCATTCCCGGGGGGCCTTGAGGCACCCCCGGACCCCCGGCATACGCCTTTCCCGGCCAGTTGAACCACTCGTCGAGATCGGAAGAGCACACGTCTGAACTCCAGTCACCGAATACGATC
>CALBTQ010000314.1 GCA_937967875.1 uncultured Pseudomonadota bacterium | reverse complement strand
ATCGTATTCGGTGACTGGAGTTCAGACGTGTGCTCTTCCGATCTCGGCCAAGGGCGTGCGTGTGCGGGCCACGGCGCGACCCAAAAAAGACACCTCGTTTTTCGACGATCTGGGCGTCGAATTCATGCCGGCCGATTTGACCAAACCCGAAACGCTGCCGCCGTTGTTCACCGGCGTCGATCGCGTGTTTCACCTCGGTGCGATCTGCAATTTTTCCACCCCCTACGAAAAGCTTGCGCCGACCAACGTGCGCGGCGTCGAGCGCATCACGCAACTGGCGTTGGAGAACAAGGTCAAATGCTATGTGCACGTCGGTTCGACCAGCGTGTACGGCGCCTATCGCGGCACGCCGTTTACCGAAGACGAGCCGCGCAATCCGCAAGACAACTACGGGCGCTCCAAACGCGACGGCGAGGATGTCGTCTGGCGGCGCATGCGCGAGGGCCTGCCCGCGATCATCACCCGGCCGTGCACGGTTTACGGCCCCGGCTGCAACGACGGCGCGGGCAAGGCGTTTTCGCGCCCCACGTCGATCGCCGCCATTCCCGGCAGCGGCAAGGTGCGTTTGTCGAACGTGCGCGCTGAGGATGTCGCGGTGGCGGTCGAGCATCTGTCGCATTGCCGGGAGGCGTTCGGGCGCGCTTTTAACATCGCCGACGGCAGCTACCCGATGCTGGAGGAAGCGCTGACGTTGGCGGCTCAAGAATTCGGCCAAAAACCGCCGAAGCTGCATTTGCCGCTGGCGCTGGTCAAGGCGATGGCGCGCATCGACGGCGCGATCTCCGCCCAGCGCGGACGCATTCCGGATCTGGAATATGACGCTGTCAATTATCTCGACCGCGATTATATCGTCGACAATTCCGCTCTGCTGGCGACCGGCTGCAAACTTCTCTATCCCGACTTCACCCAATCGATGCGGCAAATAGGGCAATGGTTTCGACAGAACGGTATTGGAGGTTAACCAACCAAAGGAGCGAGCGCATGCAGGTGGTAGTGATTACGGGCATAGCCCAGGGTATGGGGCGCGAGACCGCGAAATTGTTGGCCGCGGAAGGATACGCCATCGCCGGTTACGACATCGACGCGGCGGGCATCAAATCGTTGCAGGCGGAACTTCCGGGCGATCATCTTCTGGAAGTTCTCGATGTGATCGACCTGAAGGGCGTGTTCAAATTTCGCGATCGCGTGCTGAAAAAATACGGGCAGGTCGATACGGTGCTCTCCAACGTCGGCATCGGCTTTTTTGGGCCCTTCGAGGAAATCGATCTGACCAAAGCGGCCAAGTGCCTGGAGATCAACGTCATCGGCACGGCCGCCATTTTCCAGGCCTTCATTCCGCACATGCGCCAGCGGCGCGGCGGCAAGCTGATCGCCATATCCTCGCTGGTCGGCCAGATTCCGTTTCCCTTCGAATCGATCTACACGGCCAGCAAATTTGCCGTCGAGGGTCTCGTGCATTCGATGCGCCTGGAACTGGAGCCCTTCGGCATCAAGATGGCGCTGATTCAGCCCGCGCAGGTGTCCACGACCTTCGCCGCGAAGATTCACGTGCTGCCGCCGGAAGGCTCGCCCTACCGCGAACGCGTGACGCGCTTCATAAACAAAGATGAGGAACTGATCAAAACCGCGCCGAATCCGCAGCAGGCCGCGCGGGTGATCGCTGACGTCGTGAAGAATCCACAGCCCAAGATCGACAACCAGATCGATTTCAAGTCGAAGTTTTTCATGGGCTTGAACAAAGTGCTGCCGACCAAACTGCGCGACCTTATATTGCTCGATACGATGGATATCAAATAACAATAGACGATCATACGTCTCCGGGAGGTGCTCATGCCTCTGCAAAAAAATCTTGGCGGAACCGAGCGCGTGCAACGACTGCGCCGGCGCATCATCGATGCGCCGCGCGAGGTGTGCGTCGAACGCGCGCGGTATCTGACGCAGTCGATGAAAGCGCATTGGGACAAACCGGCGCTCACGCGCATGAGTCTGGCCTTGGTGCACATTCTGGAAAACATCAGCGTGATCATCCGTGACGACGAACTGATCGTCGGTTGCCGCACGAGCAAGCTCAAAGGCGGTCCGTTGTTCCCGGAAAACAAAAGCGGTTGGATCGAAGGCGACCTGGAAACCTTCAACGACCGCGAATTGCAGCGCGTGTTGATCACCGAAGACCAGCAGCGCGAACTGCGCGACGAGATCCTGCCGTTCTGGCAGGGCAAAACCGTACAGGAACGTTTCGAACAGCTCGCGCCGCCCGACGTGCTGGCCGACATGGACAAGTACATCTTCACCATGATTCTGGAGATCACGTACGGCGTCGGCCACTTCACGATGAATCACGACAAGGTGCTTAAAATCGGCCTGACCGGCATCATCGCCGAGGCCGAGCAACATCTGGCGCACTTGAGTGACGCCGAGCGCGCCGGTGAAAAGGGCCTGTTCTACGAAGCGATGATTCGCTCCTGTCGCGCCATGGTGACCTTCGCCCATCGTTATGCCGCGCAAGCCGAAGCCATGAGCGCGCGCGAAGACGATCCGCAACGCGCCGCCGAACTGGCGACGATCGCCCGCGTGTGCCGCCGTGTGCCGGAGCATCCGGCGACGACGTTCCACGAAGCGGTGCAGGCGGTGTATTTCACGCATCTGGTGTCGCAGATCGAATCGGGCGGCAACTCCATTTCGCTGGGCCGCATCGATCAAATTTTGTCGCCGTTCTATTTCCGCGATCGGGAGTCGGGCGCAATCACACCGGCGCAGGCTGAGGAACTGCTCTCGCTGCTGTATCTGAAAACGAACGAAATCTGGAACATCCTCGAAGAGGCGTTCATTCCCGGCGGCGAAGGCACCGAGGGCAAGACGACGCAGAATGTCGTGGTCGGCGGCGTCGGCGTCGACGGAACGGTCGCGACCAACGAGCTGAGCGCCATCGCGTTGGACGCCTATGCGGCGGTACGCACCAGATCGGAAGAGCGTCGTGTAGGGAAAGAGTGTAGATCTCGGTGGT
>CALBTQ010000313.1 GCA_937967875.1 uncultured Pseudomonadota bacterium | reverse complement strand
GCATACGATATCGTATTCGGTAACTGGAGTTCAGACGTGTGCTCTTCCGATCTGACCAGATCGGCGCGACGCAACAGCGCATCTTCCATCGCCCGCAGTTCGTCGACGGCGACGCCGGGATTGGCCGCGTACTCGTCGACGCAATGATAAACGACCAATGATTCGTCCAACTGGCCGACCAACTCCACGCCCAGCGGCAGGAACGTCCAGAGGATCGGCTGCTGAAAACCCAACTGCCGCGCGTGTCCGCGCAAACTGCGAATCAAGCTCCAACGGTTGAACGAACGCACGGCCGCGTTTTGATGCAACGGCACGCTGACCGGCGAGAGCACCCACAGGTTATCCGCTTTCTTTTGGGCGCCGCTGAACCATTCACCGAGACGACGCTTGACCTTCGCCCAGTCGCCCTTGTTTTTGCCGGGGGCACGCAAACCGAGGTTGTTCACGTACAACACGCGATTGTCGACGGACAGGCGCGACATCAGATGCTGGGCGTTGACCCACATCGCATCCCAACTGGAACTGGCCAGACAGATAATATCGCGTCCGACTAACGGCACATTCTCTCCTTCGGTTTGGCCCTCAGGATACCCAGGAAGAAAGGGAGACGCAATGCAGATCGGTCAATCCAGCAGCGGTCGAACGGCGTCTTCGACGACCGTACAACAGCGCGCCCAGGTGCGTTGTTCGGCGCGCTCTTTCGCCCGTCGGCGCATGGCTTCGGCCAATTCGGGATTGGTAAGAATCCTCAGCGCTTTCGCGGCGATGTCGCCGGGATTTTCCCCGTCACACAACAAGCCGGTCACGCCGTCGTCGATCGCATCCACCGCCCCGCCACTGCGCCCGCCGACCGCCGGCACGCCGAACATCGCCGCTTCCAGAAAGACGATGCCGAATCCTTCGATGTTGTTGCCGATGCGGCGGTTGGGCAGTAGAAACAAATCGGCACGCACAAGAATAGCCGATAGTTGTTCGTCGGGCACTTTACCGGCAAACAAAACGTGCTCGGCCAGCCCCGCCTCGTTGACCATCCGTTCGATGTGCAAGCGATGCTCGCCCTCGCCGACGATCACCCACAACGCTTGCGGACACTTCTCGACGATTTCCGGCAGCGCGCGCACGATCATGTCGTGTCCCTTACGCGGATCGATACGCCCCAGTGTGACGATCACCTCGCGGCCGAAGAAATCGAAACCGCCCAGTCGCTGCAACGGCTCGGCGGTGGGATCCAGATTGCCCGAATCGGCGCCCAGCGGGGCGATCACGATACGGCGCGGATCGATCAGCCGCACGATTTCGTCGCTCATGAACGTGCTGTTGACCACCACGCGCACGGCCAGTCTTAAAATAAGCCTCACCAGCAACAAACGAATGCCGCCTTTATCGACCTCGCGCAAAATTTCGTTGCCGTGACAATAAACGACGTAGGGCGTGCCGGTCAGAATCCGCACGATCATCATCGGCAGACCGTTGGCCATCACATAGGCGCAGGGAGATCGGAAGAGCGTCGTGTAGGGAAAGAGTTGAGAACT
>CALBTQ010000312.1 GCA_937967875.1 uncultured Pseudomonadota bacterium | reverse complement strand
TACGAGATCGTATTCGGTGACTGGAGTTCAGACGTGTGCTTTTCCGATCTCGTCGACCAGGGCTATTTAATCGATCCCATGTCCTTGTTGCTCGACGCCGACGGCGCGGCGCATATCGCCTATATCGCCAATGTGAGCGAAGGAGCCGATTCCTACGAACATGTCCGGTATGCGACCAACGCTTCGGGCGATTGGACTAACGAACTGGTGTTCAACGCCATGGCCGTCACCGTCGTCGAAGTGGCGATGGCGCTGGACGACGAAGGCCATGCGCGCATTGCGTTCCCGGCCTGGGATTACCCCGACGATTCGCTGTTTGTGGCGAGCAACGCCGGCGGTTCGTGGGAGATCGTCGATGCGCTGGGCGGCGTCGACAGCAATTATATCTACGACGTGGACATCGTGATCGATGCGGCCGGGCATACGCACGTCCTGACCGGCGATCTGTGTTCGAGCGAAGGGTGCGAGCGGCTGGCGCATCTGACCGACGCCGGCGGCGAGTGGGTCGTCGACTACCCGCCGATCGCGGGCACGACCGGCAACAGTGTCGCCCTGGCGCTAAGCGACGCGGGTTTGGAAGCGGCCTATACCGGCGAATACGCGCTCTGGCATCTGCTGCTGCCGTGGTAAGCGTTGCTTGACTTTCCCCGGTCCCTTTGGCCATTGTGAGTAAAACACCAAGCCGGGAGAGTCATGTCGTCCGCGCGAACGCCGCGTTTGCTGATTGCTTTATCGCTATTGGTGATCGCGCTGAGCTTCGCGTTCAGCCTCGTCTTTTTCCTCACCGAGCAAAGCGATAGTTTCGCCGAGGGCGTCGACCATCCCTTCGTGCACAGCTTTCTGAATCTGTACGGTGAGTATTTTCCCTTCGGCGACACGTGGGCTCGTTCGGTGCATCCGACCGCCGATTGTCTGCCGTCGTATTTGACCGTCGGCGCGGCAATGGTGCTGGGCTTGCGCCCGTTGACGTGTTTGGCGGCGATGTGGTTGGGGATGGCGATGCTGCTGGTCGCCGGCGCAGCCGTCGCCCGCGAACTGACCGGGCTGCGGTGGGCCGGCTGGTTTACCGCCGCGCTGCTGGCCGCGACGCCCCACGTGTATTACCTGACCTGGTCGTACAACAACTGGATTTTTCTCGCCGCGTTTTTCCTGGCGACGCTGTACGCTTCGATTCGTTTGGTGCACGAACCCTCGGCCGGGCGGGCGGTCGCCGTCGGGTTGTGCGTCACTTGCGGCCAGTTCTGCGGCCACGATTTTCCCTCGCGCGATCTGTTCGTGATCTACTGCGCGATCGCCGTGCTGGTCGCCCTGGCGATTCTCGCCCGGCAAAAGCGTCTGACCAAAAAACAATGGATCGCCTATCCGTTGCTGATCGCCCTGTTCGCCGAGTCGATCACCGTCGTGAAGGAAATTCTCCGCGTTCTCCGCGAAGGGCTGCCGGCGTTCGCTTTTTTCGGCAACTTCGCCAAAACGTTGGTCTGGCGGTACGGCCCCGAGCGCGCCGCGTACTACTCGCACAACATCGGCGAGTACAGCTATCCGCCGCATTGGTGGTGGACGGCGCTGCCCGGCTATGTCTACGACCTGGCGTTTCAGGCGTTGGCGCCGGTGCTCTTCGTGTTCGTGTTGCTGATGTTCGCGCGCTTTCAGCGGTTGCAAGGCCAGCGCTTTCGTCGCGCCTGGCTGCTGGTTCCGGTGCTGGCGCTGGCCGTGGCGAGCCTGAGCGAAAAGAAGAATTTCTGGTACATCCTGCCGCTCATTCCGGCGCTGGCGACGATGGCGGCGTCGGTCTACGCGGCCACCGCGCCGATCGAGGATAAACACCGGTGGGCGCAAAAGCTCGTCATCCTCGGTTTGCTGGCGGTGCAAATGACCGTGTTTTGCTGGATCTGGCCGCCGCGTCTTCCCGAGTGGATGCCCAAGGTGACCGACCAGAAAGCCGAGCTGAGCCGCCGGTTGCTGGTCGAGCGGAGCGAGTCCAAGCACATGATGGTCGCGCACATGCTGCACGAATTCGACCGCCGCTACGCGCCCGGGCAAACCGTCGGCCTGGCCATGCTCGACGCCGACGGTCTTTCGGACGTGACCGATTTTTATTTACGTTGCGCCCGGCGGCCGCTCAAGCTGCATTTGCCGGATAAAATCGAACCGGCGCGCCTGCAGGCCGTGCTGTGGTTTATCCATCGACCCACCGACGATCATACGCCTTCGTTGCTCGCCGAACCGCGCGCGCAATTGTGGGCGCGGTTTGCCGCCGACATGCAACGGCTCGAGCCGTCGCTCAACGACGCCGCGCCGAACGCGGCTACGGCCGAGGATTACCGCGCCTGGATCGAAGCGGGCGAGATCGTCGAAGTTCTGCCCAATCGGTTTTTGCTTTTCCCGCCGCCGGTAAGCGAATAACTGCGCAACGGCGATCACTTCCGGGTCAGTGCTTTTTTCTCGCTCAGCGGTTTGTCGAGCTTGAACAGCGTTGGCGTGAACACGTGCGCGGTGCGGATGATCGGGCTGTCGTGGCTCAAGCGATAGCCGATGGTTTGGCCGGCCAGCTTGTCCAGTTGGTCCTTGGTGAACAGCAGAAAATACAGGCCGCCCGGATACCCGCCGTATTCGGCGATGCGCTCCTCGCCGATGTACAACTCCATCAGCCGCGCGCCGTTGAGCGGAAATTCGCCTTTGACGCGCACGAGGTACGCCTGCTCGTAAGTCACCATCTCGCCGGCGGCGGTGCGGGTCTGGTACGGTTGCGACAGCTTGATCAGCGCGATGTCGTAGCCGGTGAATTTGACGTTCGTCTCCTGCGCCGCGACGGTCGCCGCGATCGACAGCAGGACGAGAACCAGCAGTGTCCGTTTCATGCTTCGCTCCTTACCAGGCCATGAATTGAATGCTGTCCACGCTGAAATAGCCGGACGGTTTTTCACTGAATTCGAAAATCACCGCTTCGACCTCCGAGGCCAGCAGGCCCGCGCTGAAGTCTTCGAGCGGGATGCGCACCGTGTCCATGATGCTCTTGGTGCCCGAGCCGTTGGTCACCGCCGGATAGATCAGCGTGCGGTAATCCGACACAACCAGCGCGTCGGTCGGCGTGCCGTCGACCACCAGCCGCACGGCGAGGTCCTGCGGCTCATCCAATATGTTGTACAGGTCGGAGGTTTCGTACATCTGGCCGATGGAAAAAGCGATCGTCTCCAGGTCGTCCAACGCCTCGTTGCCGGCGGTCGGCAGGTCGATGCGATAAGTCGCGTCGGTCGTGTTGTAGGCCAGCAGCGCGCCGTCGGACGAGCCGGGCCACAGCGCCTTTTCGTTCCACACCGCCAGGTTCGCGCCGGCGATCGTCGCGCCGGTCCACGAGGCGGTGGCTGTGTTGTCGTCTTCCTCGTAATGCGCGAGGTACTCGCGGTCCTGGCCCTGATACAAACGGTTGAGCCGGATGTCGGTGGGGAACGAAGGAAATTCGCGTTCGCCCGCGGCCATCAGCCGGTAGCATTTACGCCCCTGCAGCGTCCAGCGATACCAACCGGTTATGAACAACAAGCCGATGCGCTGCTGATCCTCCGCCGACATCAACGACACGTTCGGGCTCGATATCGGCCACGGATCGCCACCCGGCGCCCACACCGTGTTCCACTGGCCGTGATTGGCGCCCTGCACGAACATCGCGCCCTTGTAGGCGGTCTGCTCCTCGTCGACCGGCAGCGCGCGATCGTACATGTTCAGGCCCTGGAAGTCGGACACGTCGCCGTCGTGCGAGCCGTGCATGATGAAATAGTCCACGTCGCGCAGCACGACCTCGTTGATCCCGATGGGAAACAACTGCCCGTCGACCGGCGCGATCGCGTACAGCGAACGGATGCGGAAATTGAAGTTGTGCAGCGGATCGCTCGGATTGTGGTTTTCCGTGTTGAAGTACCACGCTGCGCCGATGCCTTCGCCGCCGCGCGAGTGCCCGGCCAAGCCGATCCAGTTCATGTTGATCTTGTGATACAGCGGATGATCCGGGTCGCTGTTCCATTCGCGAAACAATTGCAGGTGCCGCAACAGCACGATGCCGCGCGCGTCCATCTCGCCGCTGCTGCCATTGAGGAAATCCTCCTCGACCGACACGGCGATCATCCCGTGCGTGGCCAGGTGCTGCGTCAGGTAATCGTAGCCGGGGTAGGAGAACTCCGCCGGATCGTGGTTGCCGTGCACGATCAGCACGACCGGGAACGGCCCGTCGCCCTGCGGATAATAGCCCACCGCGTGCAGCGGCACGGCGCTCATGGCGATGCCGCGGATAAAGCGTACGTAGAAGGTGGGCGTCATGAAGTACTGGCGGATGTCGGTCGTGCGCGCGTCGGGGTCGTTCTCGTCGCCGTATTCCCACGGCACGATCGTATAGGATCCTTCGTCGAGCGGATCCTCGAGGGTGGCGCAATCGTCGGGCAGGAAGGTGTCGTCGTCGACCAGATCGTCGTCGGCGGTGTCGTCGTCGCCGGTATCGTCGTCGATGGTGTCGTCGTCGATGGTGTCGTCGTCGCCGGTATCGTCGTCGATCGTGTCGTCGTCGATGGTGTCGTCGTCCACCGTATCGTCGTCGTCGTCGATCGTGTCGTCGTCATCGTCGTCGATATCGTCGTCGCCGGTATCGTCATCTTCGCCGGTATCGTCGTCGTCACCGTCGTCGTTGTCGTCGTTGTCGTCATCGTCGTCGCCGCAGTCGCAGGCCGCGGCCGTCAATACCATCATTAAAGCCATGATCAAGATAAAACGGTTGAAGCGCATCGCACACCTCCCGGCCGATAGTGTATAGCAGGCGCAATCGAGGGGCAAATAATTTTCGTCCCTTTATTATTGCGGAAATCGTTCGTTTACCGAGTGCTGCCTGCCGTCGATGCCGGCGCATGTGTTTTTGGAAAAAACCGGATTTTCGATTTCTAAATAATTCGATTTTCGAACTATGCCGCTGGTATCCGGCCGACGGCCCGTCTTTTTGTTCTTGGGGATAATCCTGCAATGAAACCGAAAAGGAACTTTATTCACCAGTCGTCATAAAATCGATTCGTTTTGTCATGGTAGAATAGCGCTTCTATTTGAAATAATAGGCTTTTCCTGAATTTAATCGGCTAAAAAAGTGTTACGAAATTACCGACAACCCCCTGAAAACGATGCGATTGGTGTGAAAAAAGTTCATTGATTAATTTTAGATCGGAAGAGCACACGTCTGAACTCCAGTCACCGAATACGA
>CALBTQ010000311.1 GCA_937967875.1 uncultured Pseudomonadota bacterium | reverse complement strand
CCACCGAGATCTACACTCTTTCCCTACACGACGCTCTTCCGATCTTACGGCAGGCCGTGGTCGCCCACGGAACGCCGAAACATGCTCTTATTCATGGCTCGGATCGGCATGAGCGTTTACGCCTACGGTCCGAAAAACGACCCGCTGCATCGCGATCATTGGCGGGAACTGTATAGTGATGAAAAAATGACCGAGTTTGCGAGCCTCGAGCGTTTGGCGGGAAATCTCGGCATTTCCTTTGCGTTCGGCATCAGCCCCGGCAAGGATATCGACACCGAAAGCGACACGGACCGGCAGGCGTTGCTCGACAAACTCACTCCGTTTATCGACATCGGCGTTACTTCGTTCGTCCTGTTGTTCGACGACATCGAGGGAGATATCGCACAACCGATCAACGCCGAGTTGGGAGCCGAACACGTCGAACTCGGCAATTGGCTGTTGCAGCAACTTGACGACCTGGCGGGTGAACCGATCGTGATGTGGCTTGTTCCGACGGTGTATAGCAGCGAGCGGCAATACGATTGGCCGCAGGGAGAGGATTACCTTCGAGAGATGGCCGGGCTCGATTCCCGCATCGGTTTGATGTGGACGGGGACAGGCACATCCGAAGATACTCTGTCGGCGGCCGATGTCGCCGAAGTGACCAGCCTGACCGGTCGCAAGCCCATTATTTGGGACAACCAGCACGCCACCGACGGCGGAGACGGGTTCTGGGGTCATGTTTTTCTGGCGCCGATTCTCGGGCGAAGCGCCGATCTGGTGGATGCCGTCGACGGATTCATGGTCAATCCGATGATTCTCGGGTCGGCCAATCGCATGATGCTTTATACTTACGCCGCGTATCTTCGCGACCCATACGGCTACGATCCCGATCAAGCGCTTGAGGAAAACGCCGAAATGATCGGTGCGACAAATTCCGATCACCTTTTGGCTTTGCGACAGGCGCGGTCCTATTACGGTCACGCCGGCAGCAACCTGCTGGACCAGCATACTTACCCGGAGATGGAGCGGGCGCTGCGGCTTTTTCGAGAAAAGACCGTTGGCGGCGATCCACAAGAGATTGCTGATGGGGCTGCGGTTTTAATGAAAATCGCCGCCGAGATGGTCGTTTCGCAAAACGACTTGCAGCATTCCGACTTCGATCCGTTGCTCGTGGATGACTTGTGGTTTCCGTCTCTTCAATTGGTGCATGACGGCTATGTCATCCTACACACGTTGGATTCGGTACGGGATCGTTTTTCCGGAGGAGACGGCGCCGCCGCGCAAGAAAAGGCGAAACGATCTTTGAGTCAATCGGCCTTCGACCGCTATCAGTTGAGTCCCTTCGTCGTGGCGTTATGGAATCGTTCACTGGCAAAAGCGACATTGTCGACAATCGCTTTTAATGCCCCGGAGATCGCGCCGCCGCCAACAAAAGAGCCGGAAGTGGAATCCCCTTGGAATTACGACACCGGTCTGGGCGATGGCGTGACGATCTACGGTTTGCCGGGCGCGGAAATCACCGGTGGCGTGGTTTCCTGGATTCCAAAGCACGCCGGCGTCTATCAAGCGTTGGTCGTGGCGAGCGTCGCGGACGGCTGGTCATGGTCGGAATTTTCTTTGCCTGTTGCGGGTGAGCCGTCAATTCCTGGAGACGATGACGATGATGACGACACGACGGATGACGACGAGGCGGTCGATGACGACTCGAATGAAGCCGATGATGACGACGACGATGACGAGGGGTGCGGATGCTGATTACAACAATAGCGGGTTTGGCCTTCGACGAGGAAAGAAATAATCAAGCAACAAGAGGATTGGTTTGATATGAACGCAATCGCAGTGGGCAGGAAGTCGTTGAAAAAGCGTCCGCCGATCACGCGGGAGAGCAAGAAGGAAAAAACCAAAACGGCCATCGTCATGGCGGCTTTGGAATTGTTCGAGCGGCAGGGTTTCGAGCAAACGGCGGTCGATGAGATCGCCGCCGCCGCCGAGGTGTCAACGCGCACGTTTTATCGGTATTTCCCGTCAAAAGACCATGTGATGTTTCCCTATCACGACGAATACGTCGCCAAGTTTCGCAGTCTGCTCAAGATGCGTGGGGCCAAGGAATCGCCCTTGGAGATCGTGCGCCGAGCGCTCCGCTCCATGGCGGAGATGTACCTGGCAAGTCGTGAAGAGCATTTGCGCTTTCAGCGCATCATTTCGTCGTCGCCCGTGCTGGTCGCCCGCAGTGTTCCCTTCGATGCGCAGTGGGAAGCGGCAATGGCCGGAGTTTGGCTAAACGACAGGCGGACAGATGCCGCGAAAGCGCAAGAGGCAAACCTAATCGCGGGCGCCGTTATGGGAGTGGTCAATGCCGTGATGTCCATGTGGTATGGCGCCGACTGTCCCGCCGATCTGGTGGCTCGGGGGGAACGGGCACTGGATTTGTTGGAACGCGGGATCGTTAACGGTACGAATAGAGATACAAGTAAAACAAAAGCAAACAAGCGCTTTTTCGAGAAAGGCCGAAAGTCATGAAGAATCACCTCTCGAGTTTGATTTCAGTTCTATTGTTGGGTTTGTTGCTTCTCTCGCTGGGCTGCAATAACGACGGGGGTGGCGATGACTCCAGCCAGGACGATAGCACTGATGACGATACCGGCGACGACGACACAAGTTCGCCGGATGACGATTCGGGAGACGATACCGGCGATGACGATACCGGCGATGACGATACCGGCGATGACGATACCGGCGATGACGATAGCGCCGGTCCGGATCCTCTGGCGGTCATCGATTGCGACGCATCGTGTCTTTCGCTGGGGGAGCCGTTGGGCGTATCCGGCTCCGGATCATCGGATCCGCAGGGATTACCTTTGGACTATTCCATCGATTTCGGTGACGGAACGGTCGTTACGGACGTCGAGGCGCAACATGCCTATGACGCGTCCGGCGCCTATCAAGTCGTTCTGACCGCGACCAACAGCGCCGGTGCATCAGACGTTTCTTCGTGCATCGTGTCGGTCGGCGATTTTCCGACTGCACCCGGAACAATGAATTCCATAGCGTTCTCGCCGAATTACTACGATCCGCGAATCATTGAATTCCGGTCGCGTCCCGATCACGGCGGGGTGATTTACGGATTCTTTACGGTTCCGTTTGCTGCGACCGCCGACACCATTCTTCTCAACGGCATTTCCGGTGTGCCGGAAAACGGAAAGATTGATTGGTGCGAAATCATCAACAACGAGCTGAACGCCGGCGACATCGGAATTTTACGCTGCCACTCTTATGACGCGGATTTCGACGCAGGATCGCCGATTCAGATAGAAGTCAAAGAAGGAAGTACAACAATATGGTCGTATTCGGGAACGATCCCGGCGCAGTCGCTTACACCCAGCTACATTACGACATCTTATGACGGCGCGGCGATTCTCGTCCACGTCCGTAACGATACCGAGGAGAACGCGACGGTGGAAGGACTGTCCATCAACGGAACGGACGTGACCGATTTTTCCATCATTCACAACTCGCATCTCGTGCCCGGCGGCACCGCGATCATCGAAGTTCCCCGTTGCGACGGCGTCCCGTACGGTGAGTGGATGATTTTTACCGTTCGTGGCGGGACCGGCAAGAGCGAGGTCGCGGACTCGCGGCCGTTGCGACTCTTTGAACCGATCTTCCCGGTCGGCAACTGGAACAGCAGCCACATGCCGTTCGAGGACGCCGATTGGCGCGCTCAGGAACTCTCGGTCGGCATCAACATGTTCATCTATTACCCGCTTGACGGAGGCGCCCTTGATCCGAACCTCGTCTTTCCGATGGCCGAAAGCGAGGACTTTTATCTGTTCACTCACTATGGTTGGCCCGAGCCCGAGTGGCAGGATCAACTGGAGCAGTTCTTCGCGGATTGGGGCGGCAATCCACGCTTTCTGGCCGACGCGGTCAGCGGCGAGGGAGAAAGCGATACCGATCCGTTGAAAGCGCAGGATAACATCGACAAAATTCGTTACTATCGGGAAATCCTCGGCGGGACGACGCCGACATGGTCCTACAATCACTGCTCCTACCACTTCCCATCCTGGGGCGCGATGGCGGATATCTCGGGCTTCGACCGGTATTGCGTCGGCGCAGCCAAGTGCAACTGGAACTGGCCGATTCCTTATTGGGACTACATCGCCACGTTGGCTTGGCACGCCGAGGTCATGAAGCGCTCTTCGGAACCGCGGCCGATATGGAACTGGACCCAGTCGATGTGGAACGATCTGGATTTCGAACTATTCGGGATGCCGATTGACGCCCGTTGCACTACGGCCGAGGAAATACGCGCGCAGTGGATGATCCTCCTGGCACGCGGAACGAAAGGCATGCTCTGGTTCATCTACAGGGATGAATGGGAGGCGGATTGCCCGGACGAATCCACGCAGGAAATGCAGCGGTTGGCGACGGAATTGCGTGTTGTCGAAGACATTCTGATCGATGGCGACACCGCCGCGCAAGGCGTGGTCGCCGGCAGCGATGACGAGCTTGTGGATGTGTCCGCCGTGGTTGCGCCTCACGGGATGGTAGTCTTTTTAAGCAACTATGATTACAAGCTTAATCTGCTGACTCCCTGGGAATGGAATGTTCATAACGAAGTGGCCGTGGATGTAATTCCGCCGGTAGGCTTCGAGATCGGCGGCGTCTATCTCATCGATCATGAAAACTTGGCGCCGCTGTCCTGGATGCAAACGGCGCCGGGCCGCTATCGTTTCACGCTGCCCGAGCTCTAAGATCGGAAGAGCACACGTCTGAACTCCAGTCACCGAATACGATCT
>CALBTQ010000310.1 GCA_937967875.1 uncultured Pseudomonadota bacterium | reverse complement strand
GATAAATCGGAAATGTGGATCAAACCATCTACTCCTTCTTCTATTTCTACAAACATGGATGAACGAAGGGCCGCCCCTGGCCAGCGTCGATAACGTGGAAACCTTCCCGGCGGAAGTGCAGGACTTCCCCGATTTCAGTATGCGTTAAAAAAAAGCGGGAAGGCCGCAGCCTCCCCGCGTGCGATTCGCTTTGTGCGCGCTTACTGCGCGACGTAGGGCTGATACTTCATGTTGAAGGCTTCGGCGACGGCTTTGTAGGTCACCTGGCCTTTGTAGATGTTGATGCCCTTGAACAACCCTTCGTCCTCGGCCACGGCTTTCGCGAAGCCCTTGTTGGCCAACGCCAGCGCGTAGTTGATCGTCACGTTGGTCAGCGCGTAGGTGCTGGTGCGCGGCACGATGCCCGGCATGTTCGCCACGCAGTAGTGCACCACGCCGTACTTGATGAACGTGGGTTCGCTGTGCGTCGTGGCCACCGTGGTTTCCACGCAGCCGCCCTGGTCGACGCTGATGTCCACGATCGCGCTGCCCGGCTTCATCTCCTTGATCATCTCTTTGGTCACCAGCTTGGGCGCCTTCGCCCCGGGGATCAGCACCGCGCCGATCACCAGGTCCGATTCGCGGCACGCCTTGGCGATGTTGCTCTCATTGGACATCATCGTCACGATCCGTCCCTGGTGAATGTCGTGCAGGTACCGCAGCCGCGCCGGATTGATATCCAGGATCGTCACCTGCGCGCCCATGCCCAGCGCGATTTCCAGCGCGCACGAGCCCGACACGCCGCCGCCGATGATCGCGACTTTCGCCGGCGCCACGCCGCTCACGCCCGCCAGCAGCACGCCGCTGCCGCCGTTGCACGCTTCCAGGCACCACGAGCCGACCTGCGGAGCGAGCTTGCCGGCCACTTCGCTCATCGGAGTGAGCAGGGGCAGCGAGCCGTCGGGAAGCTCGATCGTCTCATAGGCGACGCCGATGCAATTGGCGTCGACCATCGCTTTGGTCAGTTCTTTTGCCGCCGCCAAATGCAGGTACGTGAAGATCAACTTGTTCTTCATGAACTTGTATTCGGAGGGCAGCGGCTCTTTGACCTTCATGATCATGTCGGCCTTGCCCCACACGTCCGCGGCCTTGGGAAGAATTTTCGCCCCGGCCTTCATGTAGGCCTGGTCGTCGATCTGGCTGCCCACACCCGCGTCCTTCTGGACGTACACGGTGTGACCGTTCGAGGTCAGTGCGTTGACGCCCGACGGCGTGATGGCAACTCGTTTTTCCTCGGTCTTGATCTCTTTCGGGACACCAATAATCATGTTCCACACTCCGCGTTACGGTTAGTCTTAAGCTGCATTTCCCTTGTGGAATAAATTTCAATTGTTGGAACTTTATCCCTAAGGCCCCCCGTCGTCAACGGCCCTTTTTCGGTCTTTTTCGGGGGGTTGGCATGCCCAGATTGAGCTGCGGTTGCAAGTACGTCGTGTTGTTCAACCCCTCGCGGAACGCCTTGCTCAGCTCCCTGACTTCCTTGGCCGGCAACAGTCCGTCTTTGTTCTTCTGCTCCAGTTCCCGCTCGATGCGTTGGGTCATTTCGTCCGGGTCGTGCCGTACGAAAATCGCCGACTCGCGAATCGAATCGGCGCGGATCGTCTTTTGCAAATGCGGCTGCCCGTCTTCGTCGACGACCACCTGCACCTCGGTGCACTTGCCGAACAGGTTGTGAAAGTCGCCCATCGTATCCTGGTACGCGCCCAACAAAAAGAAACCGATCCAGTACAGCCCGTTGCCCGTCTTGTGCAGATCCAGGAAGCGGCGCTCGTCGTGAATGTCGATGAAGTTGTCGATCACGCCGTCCGAGTCGCAGGTGATGTCGCACAGGATCGCGCCCGTGTCCGGCTTCTCGGTCAGGCGATGAATGGGCATGATCGGGAAGAGCTGCTCGATCGCCCAACTGTCGGGCGCCGATTGAAACACCGAGAAGTTGCAGATGTACCGCTCCGCCAGATGCCGTTGCAGGTTGGCGAACTCCTCGCGCAACGGACCGGGCTCGCGCTGGGCGAAGTACACCGCCTTGCGGCAGATGTCGTTGTAGAACGCTTCGCCGTGCGCGCGGTCGTTCAGGCCGATGTAGCCGAGGTTGAACAGCGAGTACAGCTCGTCGAGGTGTTCCATCGCGTCGTGATAATATTCACGGTAGTTCTTGCGCGAGATGTTGTTCCAGATGTCGTTCAGTTCCATCACGACCTGCGGATCGTCGTCCTTGACGTCGATTCCGCTCACGTCCAGGTAGGTCTCCGGCGTGCGATGCACGTGCGTGACCATTACCGCGTGATGCGCCGTCACCGCGCGGCCCGATTCGCTGACCAGCACCGGCGGTTCGATGTCCTCGTTGTCGCAGACGTCCATGATCGTATAGACCACGTCGTTCGCGTATTCCTGAATGCTGTAGTTGATCGAACTGTCCGCGCTCGACTTCGATCCGTCGTAGTCCACGCCCAGACCGCCGCCCACGTTCAGGTAGGTCAGCGACGGCACCATCTTCTTGACCTTGGCGTACACGCGCGCGGCTTCCTTGATCGCGTTTTTGATGCGCTTGATTTCGGTGATCTGACTGCCCACGTGGAAGTGCAGCATCTCCAGCCAGTCCAGCTTGTCGGCGTCCTTGAGCAGCCGGATCACCTCGAGCACCTCGGCGCTGGTCAACCCGAACTTGCTGCTCGTGCCGCCGCTTTCCTCCCAGCGGCCCGAGCCGCGCGCGTTGAGCCGCACGCGCGTGCCGAACGCCACGCGAATGCCCTGCTTGGTCGCCAGTTCGATCGCCCGCTTGGCCTCGACCACCGATTCGAAGGTGATGATCGCGTTGCGGCCCATGCGCGTGGCGTTGATCGCCATGGACAGGTAATCGTCGTCCTTGAAGCCGTTGCACAGCAGTAGGCTGTCGTCGGCCATCGTCAGGCCCAACGCCAGGTAGATCTCCGGCTTCGAGCCGACTTCGATGCCGTAGCCGAAACGCTTGCCCGAGCGGATGATCGCTTCCATCACCTCGCGGCGATGGTTGACCTTCATCGGGTATACGCCCTGGTAGCGGTTCTTGTATTTGAACTCTTTGATCGCGCTGGCGAACGCCCAGTGCAATTGCTCGATGCGGTGTTCGAGAATTTGCGGAAAGCGAAACAAAAAGGGCGGGGTCAGGCTTTTCGCCCGGCACAATTCCACCAACTCGTACAAGTCCAGCTTCTGATGCCCGTCGGCGTTCACGTCGACCTGCACGTTCCCCTTGTTGTTGATGGTGAAATAGCCGCCGCCCCATTTATCGGGGAAATACGTTTTGTCGGCTTCACGCAATTTGCTGTTCATGTCTGGCTTTTCCTCCCGATCTGCGGTCGCGCCGTGGGCGGATCAATCCGCTTCCGGCAGCGCGGTGAAGTCCTGCTCGATGGTCGTCGTTTTTTCCGGCGCAATGTCCACCGTCACCCGGCGGCGCTCGCCGTTCTCGTCCACCAGCACCAGCACGTGCCGCCCGACCGGTACGCGTTCGTCGAAGGGCGTACGTCCCGCCAGACGATCACGGCGGTAAATGCGGCACGCGCGCCCCACATCGATCACCAATCGGCCGGTGAACTCGTAGGAACGCGCAAATGTTTCGCCCTCGGCGATCGTGAACGTTTCGCGATGATCAATGCCCAGCGCCTCGTTGGTCAGCGCCAACTCATGCCGGCCGGCGGGCAGGTCGCTTAGTTCCAGCGGCGTCGTGCCCATCGCCCGTCCGTCCAGCGACACCTTCACCCGCGGCAGGCTCTTGATCGACAAACCCGAGTCGCCGCGGAACAATTCGAAATGAATCGACCGGTTTTCGTTTTCGGCCAGCGTAACCGTCTTTTCTGTCGGCCGGTAATCCTGTCGCACCACGCGGATGCGCAGTTCCCGGTCCGCCGCCGGCTTGGCGATCGTCAGCGGCGTCGAGCCCGGCACCCGGTGCCCGTCGACGAACACCGCCGCGCCCGCCGGATCGCTGCCCACGGTCAGTTGTCCGGCCAGCTTCGGCTGATTGCCGACCATGTTGAAATACGGATCCTGACCGTGCCGCCGCACGAACGAACGCTCGCCGTAGGTGAACGACTGCACGCGCCCGTCGACGATGCGCACGTCGGCCAGAAACGCCGTCGCGCCTTCGTCGGTCAGGCGAAAGCCGTACCCGCCGTCTTCTTGCTTTTCGACCGCGTACGCGCCTTTGCGCACTTCATAGCGGTCGGGATAGCGGTCGTAGTCGCGATCCACGTGCACCACCAGCGTCCAGGCATGGTCGAGGGCGAAAGCCAGATAGCCGCTCTCGTAGCCTTCCTCGGTCTGCCGCCAGAAGGTGTACTCGCCGAACAGCTTGTCGATCGACAGCGTCAGATCCGGCGCAAAAGCCTCGGGCACCGGACGCTCCTGCGCCCAAAGCGCGCCCGTTAACGCGAACACCAGCAATAAAATCGGCAACCATCGACGCAACGATACACTTCCTCTTTTACGCATAATGCGCAGCGAGATAGGTTAAAACCGGAACCGCGTTAAATGTAAAGGAAAAAAGTGTCGCCGCCGCCGCTTGGCGACCGCTTTTTTGCGCCGCACGCTTTTTGGTCTTGACAGCGAACGTTTCGTAAGTAAAATCCGCGCCAGATCTGTAGCTCAATCGGTAGAGCAGCGGACTCTTAATCCGTTGGTTGGGGGTTCGAGTCCCCCCAGGTCTAAAAGACGGGAACCGGCGTTACACCGGTTCCTTTTCTTTTTAATTCGAAAACGCTATGATCGCCCTGTCGTCTTCAGTGCAACCAAAGCAAGAAAATCGATCGATCCGGAACCGCCGACCAAATGGGGGAGGTTGTATGGCTGTTCAGTGGATGCTCTATGGAGCGTACGGCTACACCGGCAGGCTGATCGCGGAACTGGCCGCCACCCGCATGAGCAATCCCGTCCTGGCGGGGCGCAACAAAAAGGAGGTCGAGCGCGTCGCGCGCGAAGTGGGCATGGAACACCGCGTCTTCGATCTGCAAAAGCCGGAGACGATCCGCGAGGCTTTGCACGACATCGCCGTCGTTGCGCACGTCGCCGGGCCCTTCGTCCATACGGCCAAACCGATGGTCGACGCCTGCCTGCTGACCGGCACGAATTATCTGGACATCACCGGCGAGCATCCGGTATTCGAGGCGATCTTCGCCCGGCACGACGAGGCCGTGCAGGCCGGCGTGGCGCTCATCCCCGGCGTCGGCTTCGACGTCGTGCCCACCGACTGTCTGGCCGCGATGCTCAAAAACGAACTGCCCAACGCCGACAAGCTGGAACTGGCGCTGGGCGGCTTCGGCACCAAGTCCGCGCGCCTGAGCCGCGGCACGCTCAAGACGATGCTCGAATCGCTGGGGCAGGGTTCGCTGGCGCGCATCAACGGCAAACTGCAGCCGGTTCCCTACACCTGGCGCACGCCGAAAATTCAGTTCGCCCACGGCTCTTACAAAACGGTGACCATCCCCTGGGGCGACGTCGTCACCGCCTATCGCACGACGGGCATTCCCAACATCGCCGTCTACTTCGCCGCGCGCCCGACGATCTACCGCTTATTGAACCTGTATCGGCACGCCTTCCGCTTCAAGCCGCTGACCCGCGCCGCGCAGCGCCTCGTGCAATGGACCGTCAACGGGCCCGGCGAGGAGGTTCGCGACAACAGCTATTCCAGCCTCTGGGGCTGCGTGCAAAATCCGTCCGGCGAAAAGGTCACGCTGACCGTCACCGCGCCCGAAGCCTACAAGCCGACGGCCGATTCGGTGCTCAAAGCCGTGCAGCGCGTGCTGGCCGGCAACGTCGATCCCGGCGCCTGGACGCCCGCGCAGGCCTTCGGCATGGACTTCCTCCGCGAGCTCGACGACGTGCACGTGCACCCCTTCAACGAAACGATCGAGGAGATTTAGTGTTTAAAAAAACCGCCGGCCATCGACCGGCGGCGTTGAACGTTTTTCCGATAGTTGATCAGTATCCCGCACACTCGCTGGTGCAGGCCGCCCAGTCTTCGCAATCGGTAATGCTATTACAGCCGTAGATGCAATTGGCGGTCGCCTCGTCGAGGCTTGCCATGTCGCTTTCGCATTGCTCGATGCAATCGTCCATGCTGTCATATTCGCCGTATTCATCGCCAAAGCACTCGTAGCCGCGCTGGCAGATGCCGGCGCAACCGGCGTAGGTCGAGTTGTCGTCGTCGTCATCGTTGTCGTCATCGTTGTCATCGTCGTCATCGTCGTCCCCGCAGGCGATGAGCAGGCCGACCGACAAGCACACCGATACGCACAGCAATGCAAACAATAACCAAGGTCTCATTTTTTACCTCCCGCATTTTGGGGATGCGGGCCGAATGATTTGAGGCTCAATACACCCAGCCCATGATCCCCATGCCGAAAATGTTCATTAAGATCGCCAGGCCGTACATCGACCCGACGACGATCGCCTTGGCCTTGATCGTTTTGAGCCGCACTACGATCAGTGTGGCGACGAAGAAGTGGAAGTAGCCGAAGAAGAAGATCAGCCACACGCCTTTGAACGACAGGAACCAGTACTCGTACTCCCAGACCAGGTGGTCGCCCATGTTCAACAGGCACTCGACGAACACGCAGAACACGCTGAAGCCGACGGCCCAGAACCAGTCGTTACGCAGGCCGAGAATCTTTTCGTCTTTGTCGGGCGACAACGAATAATAATAAACGATCCCCGCCAGGAGAAACATGAACATGATCTCGATGTTCCAGCCGGCCATCGTGCGCAGCGCCGTCGGTCCGGGCGTCGTCCACACCGCCGAACGTCCGCCGATCGCCAGCACCCAGCCGTTCCATGTTTCGTTGACGAAATCCATGCCGAAAACGGTCAACCCGGCGAACACGGCGTTCCAGTTGCCGTTCAAGCGCGCCTTGTTGATTTCCTTGGCGTAGACGAGCATGACGATCGCCAGCAGCGGAATCACGTACCACTGCAGGGTGGACAGGTCGCGTAAACCGGTCAACGCTTGTTGGGATGCTGCGGTCATGGCGTGCCTCGAATTTTGGGTGAAGGGATAATCGTTATCAAAGCACCGATCGTCCGCCGGGGCAAGGGCCGCCCGTCAGCGCTTCAATTGGCGCATCTGGCTGAAGAGCGTTTCGTTGCTGGGAATGTCGGTCATGCCCTTGCTGTAATGCGCGTGGGCGATGAGCCCGTCGCGATCGATGATGAACAGCGCCGGCATCAGCCCCAGCCGCCACGGCTTCCACTGCTGACCGTACTGCTTGCCGATTGTTCCCTGCGGATCGGGAATGCCGATGAACGGCAGCTTGTGCTCCTTCCAGAACGCCTTCATTTGCGCGTAATCGTGCCGCGCCACGACGACGACCTGCGCGTCCATCGCCTTGAAGTGATCGATCGCGTCCCGCATCTGGACCAGATGCTTGCGCGAGTAGGGTCACGAAAAGCCGCGCAGGAACACCAGCACGATCGTGTTTTCCTGTCGCGCCTGTTTCAGATTGAACGTACCGCCGGTGTGCGTATGGGCGGTAAATGTAGGCGCTCGATCGTAGACCTTGAGCATCGTCCCTCCCCAAGTGATGCCGATCCTTAAACGAATGTCCCAGCAATATTAACAGTTTCTGCGCCTTCTGTGAATCCGACTGTTTTCCGTGTTTTCCGGGAATCCGTTACCGCCAATAAATAAAAAAACGCCGCCACCGGCCGGTTGCGGCGTTTCGTTCGTTAGAATCAATTACGACTTCTTCGGTTTCCAAACTTTCCAGACCTTGCCGACCAGGTCCGGATGAGGTTTGAGCGTCGGTTTGCCCGGCGTCCAATCCGAGGGCATCACTTCACCGGTCGCCCGCGCGTGCTGATACGCCTGCACCTGCCGGATCAACTCATTCACGTTGCGGCCCACGGAGGGAGTGAGCACTTCCATCGCCTGGATCACGCCGTCCGGATCGATGATAAAACGACCGCGGATATTCACTCCGGCGGCCGGTTCGTACACGCCGTAGATCTTGCCGATCGCGCCGTTCTGATCGGAAATCATCGGGTAGGGGAATCCGCCCTTGACCATCTTGCCCAGTTCTTCTTCTTGCCAGATTTTATGGGTAAAACGACTGTCCGTGCTGACCGAAAGCACCTGCACGCCCAGTTTGTCCAGGACGTCGGCTTTGGCGGCAACTGCCGCCAATTCGGTCGGTCAGACAAAGGTGAAATCACCCGGGTAAAAGCAAAGCACGACCCATTTGCCCAGATAATCGGAAAGTTTGATGTTCTTGAAGCCGCCTTCGAAATAGACGGACGCTTCGAAATTCGGTGCGCTTTTGCCTACTTGCGCGGTCATGGCTGATTTCTCCTCCAATTTGGTGGTAGGGGGTGACTGTTCCTTCTCTTGGCCGGGCGGTGGAATCGGTCCACCTGCCGGCTCCACACAGGATTCCGGTTTGTCCTTCATGGATTCCTCCTTTTGCTGGCGTGTGAATATTTGAAAAAAGATACTTTTACCTTTTCAATGATAGCCACGATTTTCCGGCTTTGCCAAGGGCTTAAACACATTCTCGGCTTGACATCCCGGACGATTTTTGCACAATGCTGCGCGACTTTTGCGACTGAACGTACTTGCAGATGGGAGATAAAATCATGACGGTCAAAAACCCGAGCTACAGTCACGGCTCCAGCGAATTGCCCCTGTTGTACCTGACCCTCGGCGAGTTGCTCGAGCATACCGCCGCCACGTTTCCCGACAGCGAATGCATGGTGTCGGTGTTTCAGAATGTCCGTTTCAATTACCGGGAATTCAACGAACTGACCGACAATCTGGCCAAGGGCTTGTTAAAACTCGGCGTGCGCCGCAACGAGCACGTGGCCATCTGGTCGGTCAATCGGTGGGAATGGATCGTCGTACAGTACGCCACGGCCAAGATCGGCGCGGTGCTGGTCAACATCAACCCGGCCTATCGCACTCACGAGCTCGAATACGCGCTCCGGCAGTCCGAAACCGAAACCATCATTCTGATGGATTCCTTCAAGTCCTCGCTCTACCGCGAGATGCTGCTGGAAGTCTGCCCCGAAATCGCCGAGTGCGAAGAGGGCAAGATCAGGGCCGCCAAGTTGCCGCAGCTCAAGCGCGTAATCAACTTCGATCAGAAACTGCCCGGCCAGTACCTGCTGGCCGACATCATCGAACTGGGCAAAGGCGAGTCCGCCGACAAAATGCGCGAAATTCTCGGCAAGCTCGAACCCGACGACGACATCAATATCCAGTACACCTCGGGCACGACGGGCTTTCCCAAGGGCGTGACGCTCAGCCACTTCAACATCCTCAACAACGGCCATCACGTCGCGCATATCATGCAATTGAAAGAGGGCGACCGCCTGTGCATTCCGGTGCCGTTCTATCATTGCTTCGGCATGGTTATGTCCAGCATCGCCTGCGTCAGCCAGGGCGCGACGATGGTGCTGCCCGCGCCGGTGTTCATGCCCGAAGAGGTTTTCAAGGCCATCGACGCGGAAAAATGCACCGCGCTCAACGGCGTGCCCACCATGTTCATCGCGCTGCTCAATCATCCCGACTTCGCCAGGTACGATGTTTCGCACCTGCGCACCGGCATCATGGCCGGCGCCCCGTGCCCCATCGACACCATGCGCGCGGTCATCGACAAAATGAATATGGTCGACGTGTGCATCGCCTACGGCCAGACCGAATCCTCGCCGGTCACCACCATGACCCGCGGCGACGATTCGCTTGAGCGCCGCGTGGGCAGCGTCGGGCGCGTCATGCCCATGCAGGAACTCAAGATCATCAACCCGGCCACCGACGCGGTCGTGGCGCGCGGCGAGCAGGGCGAAATCTGCTTCCGCGGCTACCAGGTGATGAACCGCTACTACAACAATCCCGACGCCACCACCGAGGCCATCGACTCCGCGCGCTGGCTGCACAGCGGTGACCTGGGCGTAATGGACGCCGACGGCTACGTGAAGATCACCGGCCGCATCAAGGAGATGGTCATCCGCGGCGGCGAAAACCTGTACCCGCGCGAGATCGAGGAATTCCTGCGCGCCATGCCCAAGGTGATGGACGTGTACGTCATCGGCGTGCCCGATATCAAGTACGGCGAGGAACTCATGGCCTGGGTGCTGTGCCGCGACGGCGAGCAGACGAACGAAGAGGAAATCCGCGCCTTCTGCAAGGGCAAGATCACGCACCACAAAATCCCGCGCTACTGGAAGTTCGTCGGCGCGGCCGAGGATTTCCCGATGACCGTCACCGGCAAGATCCAGAAATTCAAGATGCGCGAAATCGCCATCAAGGAACTGGGCCTGGAAGACGCGGCCAACGTCAAAACCGCGTAAGTTAAATCCCTGTTAAAAATCGACGCCAGGGCGGGAAGCCTTGGCGTCGGCGTTTAAGCGGTGATCTGTAAACGATGGGAAAACGATCATTCCGCCTGATAAACGACCTCGCCGCCCACGACCGTCATGGTTACGAAGTCGTCGAGGCTGCCGATCTCAAAACCGTGCTCCATCAAAAATGAGGGCGTGACGATCTGCGACACGTCGATGGAGAACAATACGAAGTCGGCGTATTTGCCTTCCTGGATCGAACCGATTTCCTCCTCCATTTTCAGCATCCTGGCGCTGTCGATCGTGTAATGCGTCAGCGCGTCGTTGAAATCGACCGCATCCTCCGGGCGCCAGTTCTGCTCGCCTAGATAGTTCATCCGCGTGGCGGCGATGATCAGCCCGTAGAACGGATTGATCGGCGCGGCTACCCAATCGCTGCCGAAGGTCAGGTTGACGCCGGCGTTCTCAATGCTGCCCCAGGGCATCATCGCCGCCGTGCGTTCCTCGCCGATCGCCTCGATGCACGTGTCGTCGTTGCCGAAAAAGTGGGAAGGCTGCATCGAAGCGTAAATGTCGTTGGCCGCCATACGTGGGATATCCTCCGGTTGGATCATTTCGACGTGCTCGACGCTGTGACGCGCATCCCAAACGCCGTTAACCTCGGCGGCGCGCTGGTAGCTGTCGATGATCCGCGTGATGCCCGCGTCGCCGATGCCGTGGGTGTGAATCTGCAACCCGAGACCGTCGACCAAAGCGGTAACCTCGTCGAACTCCGCCGCGCTCCACTCCGGTTCGCCGTATACGTCGGGAGCGTCGGTATACGGTTGGCTTAAAAAGGCGGTGTGATTGCCCACCACGCCGTCGATGTACAGCTTGACCGATTCGCCGGCGATCAGGTGTTCGTCGCTGACGGTCGTCCCCCACGTCTGCCAGGCCGTCAGATCGTCGGTCAGCGTGTCCACGTCGTCGAGGGTGGACGGCTCGATGAAGTACGCCATGCGAATGCGCGTTTTATCGAACACGCCGGCCTCCTGGAATTGCTCGATGAACGGCAGGAACGTCTGATAAATCTGGATATCGTTCATCGTGGTGACGCCGGTCTTGAGCGCCTCGGCCAGCACTTCCTGCACCGCGTAGGCCATGGTCGCCTGCGTTTCGCTCCCGAATTCATCCTGAATGAAAAAGTCGAAGGGATTGTACTTGTAGAAGTGGTTGAGGAAGCCCGTCGGGTTGCCTTCGCCGTCCAATTCCGGCACGAGGGTAGCGAATGCCGCCGCGTTGCGTTCCTGCAAGAGCTCCAGGGCCATCGTGTTGAGCCAGCCCGCGTGCCCGCCTTCGCCCCACAGAATCAGCGGACGATCCGCCAGAATGGTGTCGGCCAAAGCCGCATCCGGCAGCTCGTCGCCGGGAATCTGGCCCAGCGTCCAGCCGATGGCCATGACGAAGGGCAGTTCCGGCGTTTGCGCCGACCATGTCTGAATCGTCGCCACGATATCGTTCAACGTGTTCAGGCCGTACAGAGAAGCCATCAGCGCCATCATCGAGCCGATCCAGACCGTATGGCAATGATTGTCGACGAAGCCCGGCGTCACCCAGAAGCCCTGCGCGTCGACTTGCTGCGTCTGCTTGCCGATGAAGCCTTGCACGCCCGCTTCGTCGCCGACGTACACAAATTTCCCGTCGCGAACCCCCAGCGCTTCGGCCCACGGATTGTCGGCGTCGGCGGTAAAAATCGTGGCGTTGGTGACCACCAGATCGGCAACCGAGTCGTCGTCATCATCGTCGTTGTCGCAAGAGCAAGCAGACATGAACATGCCCGCGATCAGACAGCAGATAATCGTCAGCAATAAGGTAAAAAACTGTTTCATCGATCTCTCCCACTTGGATTGCATCATGAATAGTAACATAACAGAAGGTAACCGGATAGAAGATTGTTTGCCCGGCCGGGCATGCCCGTTGTGTTGCTCCGAAGCACACGCCTTGGACTTTCGCCTAAAGTCCGGCACACAACCGAAGCTGGTTGTAAATGATGAGAATTTAAAATATCGGAAGGGTATTTCCAATTCCGCCCTCGAACGTCTGTGCTATTGGCGTGGGACACTTGTTCCGGAGCGTCCCACGGTCGATCTTTATAACCTATTGATATTGCAGTGGTAACGTCAATCTGAGAGGTAGGACAAAGTGTCCCGAAGTGTCCCATCTGTCCCACGAATTGCTACCTTTCACCATGCGGCTTTGCCGCCGGCCGAGGTCCCGCACAATGAAGGCAAAACATAGGTCCAGGAATTATTCCTGGTGTCCCGAAGTGTCCCGTTTGTCCCATGATGGCACGTTGATAAGGTCAGGAAAGGCATCTCCAATCCTGGATTTCCGCCTTCGCGGAAATGACAAATAATGCCCCTCGTGCGGCTTTGCCGCCGGCCGAGGTCCCGCACAATGAAGGCAAAACATAGGTCCAG
>CALBTQ010000309.1 GCA_937967875.1 uncultured Pseudomonadota bacterium | reverse complement strand
CGACCACCGAGATCTACACTCTTTCCCTACACGACGCTCTTCCGATTTCGGACTGGGCGTACTTCGGGCAGGGCTTCCCGCTGGGCGATCTGCTGCGCGAGCTGCGCACGTCGGCCGATTGGCGGCAGACCGAACGCTTCCTCGCCCATTGGGTTCCCGACTGGCAGAACGACATCCGACATCTGCTGGACGATCCGGATTTCTACCTGGAGCGCACCGATTTGCCGCCGCAGGATCTGACCGCGCCGGAAGCGGCTGCCCGTGTGAAATGGACGACCATGGCCGTCGATGTGACCGTCGCCTACTTTTATATGTGGGACGATCTACCGACCTTGCACATCAATCCGGACCTGCGCGATCTGGAACAATTGCTGGGCGCAACCCCGGCCGGCTTCATGCAGTTGATTCCGCCCGACGAAATTCCGCTGGACGCGGCGCTCGATCCCTTCACGCTGACGCACCACCGCCTGCACACCGCCGGACTGGGGTTGGAGAGCATCGTCGGCGATTTCGGTCTGCGCGCCGAGGGCGCGTACAATTTCGGGCGCTACACCTACCGCGACGACCTGACCGCCGTGCGGCGCGACGAGGCCGATTGGGTGCTCAACGCCGATTACACCTTCCCCAACAACGTGCTGTTATCGGCATTGCTGATGGAAACGTACATTCCCGGCCGGGATGACGATTTTGTCAGCCGCGGCTGGCAGCACATCGTCGGCGGCGTACTGCGCGGCGATTTTCTCGACGAACGCCTGTCGCTGGAATCGATCGCCCTGTGGGACCTGACGTACCTCAACGGAGAGAATTGGCGCGACGGCGATTGGTTCGCCTCGGGCTGGACAATCAACGGCGTGTTGACCTACGAAATCACCGATGCGTGGAAAACGACGGTCGGAACCAATCTCTTCGGCGGCAATCGCGATTACACGCCCCTGGGATTTCTGGAGTGCAACAGCCGCGTTTTCGGCTCGATGCGGTTCGAATTTTGATGAAGCTCAGGGACCGGGCACGCGCGGCTGATCGGGCTGCGGCGCGGAACCGGCGGCGGCCGGTTTGCCGATATCCATCAACTGCCTGATTTCCGGATCGACCATCCACTCGTCGTTTTCCCACACCCAGTACTGACGCAGCAGCGGTGAATACACGCGATTGCTGGGCTTGATCGACATGTTGATGTAACGCACCAGCACCATGGCGTAGAACTTTTTCGGCATCTTCAGATCTTCTGTGGGCTTTTCCACGTCCTCCGGTTCGGGCGTGGGCTCCGGCGTGGGCGTCATGGCTTCCGGCGGTTCCAGCGGCTTGGGCTGATGAACGACCTCGCCGCGCAACCGCGGGAATGGCGTCGAACTGACCTGCACCAGCGAAATTTTATAGCCTTCCATCGTAACGTGGCTGCGCAGCATTTCGACTTCCATCAGAAAGTCGGCGCGCCGTTCGGATACGACCATTCCCGACGCTTCGTCGTAGTAGCTCCAGGCGATCAGGCGGTTGAACTCGCCTGCCGATTTCCAAAGATCATCCTGGATGTCTTCCATCTTGTCGGCGATGCGTCGTTCCATATTGCAACTGGCGCCCAGCCACATGCAGGCGGCCGCCACGAGAATAATCAAACCCAACAATCGACGATTCATCCGTTCCTCCCGCAAGCGCGTTGGGGGTATGCCTCCGGCCGAACCGCGGCGCTCCCGTTTAACTCTTGGCTTCCTTTTTTTCCTTCATCTTTTTATCGAAATCTTCATCCGACTTGGAACGCCGATTGAGGAAGTCGCGAATCGCCTCTTCCTTGTTGGCGATGGTTTTCCCCGTTTTCGCTTCCTCGAGCTCAAGCGCCGCAAAGCGGTTGCGCGGATTGGCATTGACCACCTTGGTCAGATATTCGACGGCCTTTTCCTTGCGCTTTTCGCGCTTGTACATCAGGCCCATGCACAGGTTGGTCACCTCGGATTAGCTCGGAAGAGCGTCGTGTAGGGAAAGAGTGTAGATCTCGGTGGTCGCCGT
>CALBTQ010000308.1 GCA_937967875.1 uncultured Pseudomonadota bacterium | reverse complement strand
GATCCGGCGACCACCGAGTTCTACACTCTTTCCCTACCCGACGCTCTTCCGATCTCCGCAAGCAGGCGTTTACCGAACTTTTTTAACGTCCACGCGCCATTCCTTTTTCGCCGGATCGACCGTCACCAGTAGGAAGTGATGATACCCCGTGGGCAGCAGATGTCCGCCGCCTCCGCCCGTCGTGTAAAAGGAAATGCCGCGAATGACCTTGTGTTGAAACAGATGTTCGTGGCCGCTGAAAACGGCGGCGGCGTTTTGCTCGTCGAGCTCGCGCGCCAACTCGGACTTGTCCTGTCCGTATTTGCCGGTCGGATCCAGCTTCATAATTTCGGAGCGAAACACCGGTCGATGCAAAAAGGCGAATAACAAAGGTTGCGGATCATCGGTCAACTTGCGCCACGGTCGCGCGCGCAACCATTGCCACTGCGCCGCACCCAAATCCCAGCGGCGGTAATCCTGACCCTCCGCTTCTGAATCCAGCAATAGGAAGACGGTATCGTGCTCGACAAACACCCGATGGCGCGAGCCGAAATGTTCGTAGAAGCCGATCGCCAGCGCCGGATGCTCGACATCATGATTGCCCGGCACGGCGTAGATGCGCTTGTTCGCCGCCCGCAACGGCGCGACGAGTTCGTCGAAACGCCGCCAGGCGGTGCGCGCTTTTTCCGGCGTGGGTTGCGGCACGGTCACCAGATCGCCGACCAGCACGACGAACTCGGCCTCGCTCGCGGCGATCGCGGCAATGATGCGGTGCGAAACCGGCCGATAATTTTCATCGTCGCGCGGCGGCTGAAAATCGCCGGCCACGGCGAATTGAAAGGTGTCGGCGGCATGGCGCGTCGAGCCAACTCCGAGCAGCAACAACGCGCTCAAAGTCAGCAACAGCGCCGCGATGCGTTTCATGAATCGCTCATTTTTTTTCGGGTGAGACGCTTGACGCGCCAGACCTTCAAGAAGCCGTCAAGCAACCGGCCGAAGGTCAGTTCGCTTGTCCCGCGTTGGCGTTCGATAAAGGTGATGGGGGCTTCGACGATGCGCAGGCGATGGAATTTCGCGCGGGCCATGATCTCGTGCACGATGCTCGGTCCGGTGCTGATCAGCGTGGCGGGCGCGAGTTTTTCCAACGCGGCGCGCGTGTAAAAACGAAAGCCGGTGTTGATGTCGCGCACGCTCATGCCCAGCACGGTACGTGCGTACCAGCACGAGAACCGCGTGAGCGCCAGACGGCGCCAGGGGCGGCCGAGGTCTTGCCCGCCGGGCACATGCCGGCTGCCCAACGCGATGTCCGCGCCGTTTGCCAGGGCGGCCAGCAGCGCGGGAACGAACTTGGGTTGATGCGAGAAATCGGCATCCATTTCGCCGATGAAATCCGCGCCCAGCTCCAACGCGCGGCAGAACGCTTCGGCTCCGGCGTAGCCGCGCCCTTTGTTCGTCGTGCGATGCAGCAAGTACACGCCGGGATCGGTTTTGGCGCGTTCGGCGACGATTTTCCACGTGCCGTCGGGGCTGTTGTCGTCGGCGACCAGCACCTCGACGTCGAGCCGCCGCAGTTGATCGATCAGTTCGCCGATGTTTTCGGCCTCGTTATAAGTGGGAACGGTGACGATCGTACGCGGCATTCAGCGCTCCAGAACGCGCAGGCAGGCGGCGACGACCTCGTCGACCTCGATGAGCTGAATCGTGCTTTCCGCCTCGGGCACGCGGGCCATGACCAGATCGCCCGTGGGCGCGCGGAAGATTTTCTCGCTACGCGCATCGACGGCGACTTCATGATGCGGCGTCGGGCCGAACAGTGCGACGACCGGCACGTTCCCGGCCAGAGCCACGTGCATGGCCATCGTATCGCCGGTGAGCGCCAGATCGAGCAGACCGACCATCGCGGCGAAATGACGCAATGGATTGTCGCAGCCCAGATCGACGCAGGCCGAGCCGATCTGCTCGGAAATCCACTTGTTGCGTTCGATCTCGTCGGGCCCGCCCAACAGGACGATCGTGCCGCCGGTTTTCTCGGCCAATGCGCGGCCGGCGGCGGCGAATTTTTCCTTCGCCCAGCGCTTGCCGGGAAACACGTTGCCCGCGCCGGTGTTCATGCCGATCAACGGCCGACGCACTGCGCCCAGATCGTGCAATTGCGCCTGCGCGGCGACCGTTTCCTCGTCGGTGAAGCGCAACACGTACAGCTCGCCGGCATCGTCGAGTTTGGTCATTTCATGCGCGATTTGCTGGTAGGTCTTATCGCATTTTTCGAACTTGAAATAGTCGCTCAGCCCCAACAGCAGTGCGTTCTCGCTTTCGGGATTGGCGATGCGCAGTGTGCCTTCGGGCCCCATGATAAAACCGCGTTTGGTCTCCGCCTGACACGCAGTCATCAGGGCCAGGCAGCGCGGATCCTTGTCGAAGCACAGCGCCAGATCGAATTTTTCCACCTGGAGGCGCAGGCGCGTCTCCTCATCGATGGTCCAGAGGCGATCGATGTACAGATCGGAAGAGCACACGTCTGAACTCCAGTCACCGAATACGATCT
>CALBTQ010000307.1 GCA_937967875.1 uncultured Pseudomonadota bacterium | reverse complement strand
TTTTAATGATTCGGCTGCCACCGTGATTTACACTCTTTCCCTACACGACGCTCTTCCGATCTTGTGGGGTGCCTCGGTTTTTCTTTTAATTTTCTAGGTAACGTATTGTTTATAAACCGGATATTGTCGTTCCACCACCGAAGCCGATTTCCAGCACACAGTAGAAGGTGTTGAACGGGATATCCGGGCCGCCCCTGACATGATCGCCATCATCGTCGCGCCAACTGTCGTTGAGCAGATCGACCGTACCGCCGACCGTCAGCGAGGGTACGAACACGCCGAAGCTCGACGAATCCTGTGGGAAGCGCACCGGGAATAGATAGGTCAAACCGAGGAATCCGTGCACGCCGCCCTTGTGCATATCGAAGCTGTCGAGCACTTCCAGATCCAGCCCTTCGGCGATGCGCGGATTGTCCGTTTCGCTCGGCTTGTCGCCGTAACCCATCCGCCAGACGTCGCCCTCGAAGTGCAGCGAGTGACCGTATCCGCCGATGCCGATCATCGGAGCCACCATGCCGAAAGCGCCCTGGTACACCACGTACCCCGCCTCCACCTGGCCCCAACCGCTGGTGAAGCTCATGTCGATGTCGTCGGCCTCCGACTTCACCTGCATGACGCCGCCGCGCCCGCCCAGCAGGATGCGGTCGAAGATGATCGCATGTCCCGATAGGCCGATTGTCGGCCGCAGCGAGCTGATTTCATCGAAACCGACCGGATCGAGAAAATCGTTGAGGTCGGATAAATCCAGGTATTGAACGCCCGCGGAAACGCCGCCCCAGCCGCCGAAACGCATCGGTTGAAATTCCGCCAATGCCGGCGTCGCCGCCAGTAAAACCAGAACCACGAAAAATACCGCCTTGCGCATGATCATTCTCCTTGTTTTCACCATCGCAGTGGCATAGTCACCCTTATAACACCACCGGCGGCAAAGAACGTCACTTGTGTTGGTGGAAAAAATCGTGCATGCAGGCCAGCGTTTTTACGGCCAGATCGAGGCTGGTGAAAGTCGCCGCGCCGCCGCGATGGGCCAGGGCGGTCCAGGCGCGGTTGTCCTCGGCCGCGCCGCCGAACAGGGCGGTGACGACCGTTTTGTCGGGCGCTTCACTTTTAATGGCGCGCACGGTCGCTTCGATGTCGAAAATCGTCCCTTCGAACAGGGTGATCGCCAGCAGCACCATGTCGACCTGCGGATCGGCCGCCACAGCCAGACCGATTTCACGATAGGATTTCTCCACGCCGCTTTTTTCGATCGAACTCCAGATGTCCACCGGATTGCGGATCGGCGCCCAGTCGGGACAGATGCGGCGGATACGCTCGATGGTCGCCGGTTGCAACGTTGGCAGTTCCAGCCCGTGCCGCTCCGCCGCGTCGGCGGCCAGCACGCAACCCGCGCCGGTGATGCTCAGCACGCCCAGGCGATTGCCGCGCGGCAGCGGACCGTGCTCGAATCCGGCGACGAAGGCAAACAGTTCATTGAGATCCCCCGCGTGGATCGCGCCGACCTGCCGCAACACGCCGCGATACACCGCCTCGTCGCCCGCCAATGACCCGGTGTGCCCCGCCGCGGCCTTGCCGCCCAACTCGCTGGCGCCGCCCTTGAGCACGATCAGCGGTTTGCGCGCCGCCGCGTGCCGGGCCGCCGCCAGGAACGCGCGGCCGTCGTTGACGCCTTCCAGGTACGCGCCGATCACGCCGGTTTGCTCATCGTCGGCCAGGTAATCCAGCAGCGCGGTTTCGTCGATGTCCTCTTTGTTGCCGAGACAGGCGATTTTCGCTACGCCGAACGGCTCGGTGTCGCTGATCCATTTCGAGTAGCCGCTGGCGAACAGGCCGCTCTGGCCGAGAATCGACGCCGAACCTACCGGCAGCGGATCGTTGGGTGTGATGCTGGTGATGAATCGGCTGTGCGCATCGATCGTGCCGATGGAGTTGGGACCCATATAGCGGATGCCGTGCCGTTGTGCGATTTCCTGAATTTCGCGATCCAGCCGCAGGCCCAGTTCGTCGCCCGTGTCCGCGAAACCGCCCGAGGCGATGATCACGTTTTTCACACCTTTGCGGCCGAGGCGTTCCAGCGCATCGGGTACGAATTCGCGGTTGAGCGCGATGACCGCCGTTTCCGGAACGTGCGGGCAGGCGTCGATGGAAGTGTAGGCCGGCAGCCCGAGAATGGTTTCCGCTTTCGGATTGATCGGGTAGATCGCGCCGGGAAAACGTAAGTCCACCAGGTTTTTCACGATCAGGTGTCCGCTTTTACCCGCGACCGAACTGGCGCCGATCACCGCCACCGACGCCGGCGCGAAAAACGAATGCAAGGACATCGCACTTCCTCCACAGCTGCAAATGATGAATCGGGATTGCCCAGGCGAATCAAACGGATTATACAGCAATCTTCGGCCCTCGTTGAGAGCCGGGACGATATTTTATGCCTGTTGATTGACTTAGTGCGTCAAAATGATACAAAGCTAGAATCCTTTTTAGATCGGAAGAGCACACGTCTGAACTCCAGTCACCGAATACGATC
>CALBTQ010000306.1 GCA_937967875.1 uncultured Pseudomonadota bacterium | reverse complement strand
CCACCGAGATCTACACTCTTTCCCTACACGACGCTCTTCCGATCTCGGCGGGCGTGTCGGGCGGCAACTCGGCGAGGATCTTCGCCAGTTCCTCGTCGTAAACGGCGCTGACGGTCTCCGGCGTGTGCAGCACCGGCCGGCCGTCGTCGCCGAGAATTTCCACTTCGTCGCGATGCTTGATGCGTTGATGGATCATCAGCCGGTAGATGCGGTCGGTGGCGAGGTCTTCCATGTAACCGTTGATCAGACTCGCGCCCTTGCCGCTGAGATAGCCGAAGCGGTAATGAATCGTCGTGCGTACCGCCGCGCGCGTGCCGGCGAGCGTCTTTTTCCCGACGCCCAGCGGCGCCGCACGCAGGTTGGGATAGCGCTCCAGGCCGCGCACCCGGCCCACCTGATTGGGGAACGGGAACTGCGCGAGCGCGATTTCGTTCTGGTCCGGGTGGCCGGTCCACGCGCCGTCCATGCCGGAGTTCGCCTCGTTCTTTTTGTCTTCAGCCAGGACCTTGAGCGCTCGTTCGTTAAGGTCGGCGTCGACGCGACTGGGGTACAGCGCGGTCATGCCGCCGATTGCCAGGATGCCGCGCTTGTGGCAGATCTCCGGAATCAGCTCGCGGATGTGCTGGAAGAACGGCACGTTGTGCGGAATCGTGTTGCGGTCGGGCAGCACCCACTGGGGATCGTGCAGGTTGAAGTTGATCAGGCTGGCCATGTAATCCCACCGGCCGAGGTTGAGCCCGACGATGTGATCGCGCAGATGATACATGAACTCTTCGAACTGGTAGGCCATCGGGAAACTTTCCACCAAGGCCATCGCCTTTATATAATTGGGTTCCCAGCCGCGCGCTTTCTGGATCGCCTTAAAGACATCGTTCCACCATTGGCCCTCTTCGGCGGCCTCAGTTTTCGGAATGTAAAAGGACAGCGGGTGCTTGAGTTTCGCGATGTTTACTTGATAGGCGATCATCGCCACGTCGAACAGCGACGCCGAGGTCGCCTCGCCGGGCACGACGCCCGCCTGGCCAAGATGCAGACCGCGCGCGCGGTTGAAGATCACCGTTTTATTCGACTGGATGGGTACGGTCGCGCCGGTTTTGGCGTCGACGTAGGTCAACTCGCCGTAGAGGGCGGCGAGGATGTTGTCGATGCCCTGCCGCAGATTCGACCAGTGATTGGCCATGGAATCTTCGAGGTCGAGCATCACGCCGGGCGCGCCGGAGTTGAGCATCTTGACGACCAACTCGGCATCGTCGGCCGGGCCGGTCATCTGGTTGCGCTGATCGCTCACCCAATCCGGCAAGGCGATTTTCCAGTCGCCCTTGATCGCCGCGGACGGCGGCAGGTAATCGAGCGCTTCACCGCCGAGCGTATGGTGCAACACCTCGCGGCGCTTGGTGAACAGATTCTTTTGTCGCGGCGTGAATTGGCGATGCAACGGCAGATAGAAGTCCATGAATCCGGCCGGCAGATCCCGCTGCGGATCGAAACCGGACGGCGCCGTATTCATCTGCGGATAATCCATCGATTGTCCTCCCATCGTAACCGAATATTTTTTTACCGAACGATGCGGATCGTCCTCATGCCCGGGTATGGCTTTCGCTACGGTTCGGTTGCAGTTATTTTTTCGTCTTACAAGTAACGACCCAATAAGCAACACCGGCCGAATTTTATCATTTTCTTGTTTTCACCTGGGTTCGGCTTCACTTTGAAGATTAATTCCTTTTGGCAAAAAATCCAGGGCCGCGGCGTTTTTTCCCGGAAATAACGCGAAAATACACGATGATAACCGGCGCTAGAGTTTTCCCGCGCAATCCCCTACAATCGGGGCGGCAAAATTGCTGGAGGCCATGATGAACCGTCGTTTGCACATCGCGTTCGCCCTGATTTTCTGCCTGACGCTGCCCGCGCTCGCCGGCGCCGATTTCGATCCCACGCTGCATCAGCGCGCGGACGATTACAACCAATGGCTGCCGGAATGGCACCACGGCGACCTGGGCGGTCTGACCACCGCGGTGGCCTTCACCGACACCAACTACGACGAATTGGCCGCCGTCCATTACCAGGGCGACAGCCTGATCTGGACCGGCATGTACCTGGGCAGCCAGGCGATCCGCTATCTGATCACCGGCGAGCAGCAGGCGCACGACGAGATCGAAACGATCGTCACCTATATGCACAACGCAATGGACATGACCGACACGTTGGGCTACATGCCGCGTTGGGCCGGTCATGACGAATGGCCGTGGAACATCTATTATCCGGACACCAACACGTGGAAGGTAAAGGGCGTCGGCGAGTGGGAAGGCTATTTCTGGGTCTGCCAGACCAGCCGCGACCAATACAGCGGGTACATCTGGGGCATGACCTGGGCCTACGACGCGCTGCAAAACGAAACGCTTAAGCAGTGGATTCGCGAGGATCTGGCCGACGTGGCCGAGATGCTGGAAACCAACCAGTGGCACATCACCGATCATAACGGGCAATGGACCGGCAACAACGCGCACTGGGTTGGACCGCTGATGCGCATCGCCTGGCTGGCGAACATCGCGCACGTGCTCGACGAGCCGCATTACTGGGAGCTGCTGGAAACGCAATACCAGATCAACAAGCCGTTCCTGGCCATCGACGCGAACGCGTTCATCAATAAGTACAGCGAATATTACGGCAACAACCTGCGGCATTTGGCCTTCCAGGCGATCTTCCGGCTGTGGCCCGATCGCGCCGAACTGGAAAACCTGTGGGACATCTGGATGAAGCAGAATCGTCCGTGGGTGAAAAACACGAACAATCCGTGGTTCGACGCGGTGCACGTCACCGGCTGCCTGCGCCTGGGCGTGTGCGACGAAGACGAACTGGCCGACATCGAGGAAGACACCTCGCGTACGCTGGGGCTGTACTGGGACGTGCCCAACGCGAAACCGGAAATCACCTGCTCGGATATGGAGCTCGATCCGTTTTCGGTGTTCATGAACGACCTGCTCAACGAGGTGCCATGGCTGCGCGAATTGATTGACATCAAGCCGCAAACGAAGGACCCGCGCGAGCTGAACGACCGGCACTGGACCGACATGTACTGGCAAAGCCACGGGGTGTTCGAAGCCTCGTGCTATCACGCCGCCGAGCCGTTGTTCGTCGGATGCGGCTTCGATTATCTGGTGGCGTATTACATCAGCGTCTACTACAGCATTCTGCCCGGCGACGGCCCGTACGGCGACGACGATTTCCCGGATGACGACGACACAACCGACGATGACGACACCACCGATGACGATACGGTCGACGACGATGCTATCGATGACGACGCCATCGACGATGATGTAATCGACGATGACGACTCGGTCGACGACGACACGGCGGACGACGACGCTACGACTGATGATGACGATGACGATAATGACGATGGGTGCGGTTGCTGACCACGATCTTATAGAGCAAACGCTCTTGAATAATCGTTCAAGAAAACTGCATATTGTCCAAGGCTAAGTGCTTCAGTTAATTACGCAATGTAACGCTGTATGAAAAATTTTCCCCACCTTCTAATACTTCCATATAAATTATACTTTCGCCATTCACCGGTGATTGTTAATATTACCCTTTATTATCAATAACTTATCAAAAATATAGTATGTATATTCTTTTTCGGCATCCTCTTTGCTCATCCGTTAATGGTTCCG
>CALBTQ010000305.1 GCA_937967875.1 uncultured Pseudomonadota bacterium | reverse complement strand
TGACCAATGCGGGCGCAGCGCGCACACGGCGCGCAGCAAATCGGCGTCGAGCTTGTAATTGAGGGCGCCGACGAAACCGATCACCGGCTTGTTCATTTCGCGCAGCAACAGGCTGGGCGTCGCCGTGGCGGCCTGATGAAAATGCTCGAAATCGGCCACGTTGGGCACGAAAAACGTATTCGGATTGTATTTGCGTTTCGCCTCGTAAAGGCTCTTCGCGGTGGTGAACACGGCGTCGACCGCATGCATCAACTTACGCTCCATGTTGTTCACGGCGGTGATCCACGCGCCCGGAAAGGCGCTGTACTCGTCGACGCAATCGTAGCAACTCAGCGTATGCGGCAGATGTTTCAACAGCGGCTGACCGGTCGGCGGATAGCACCAGACCAGCGGTTGCACAAAACCCTTGTCGCGCAGCAAACCCGTCAGATCGGCCGCGACCCGCGCGCCATTGACCTCGTTGACCGGCCACAATTTGTTGCCGAACGGAAGCGCGCCGGACGGACGATAAACCGTCACGCCGGACGGATCGGTCCACACCTTCTTTTGCAGGCCGCGTTTGGGATTGAGAAATACGGCCACCGGCTCGACGTACACAACCTCGAAATCCTCGGCCAACCGCACGGCGATTTGCTGCTTGTTGGTCCACAGCGGCGCATCCCAATCGGCGGTGGACAACAAAACAATCTGTTTGGGCAAATCGTAATGTGCGTATTTTCCCATCAATCCGCATCCAGCGCGCAACGGAAACCGATGCTCGAATCCGCGTGTTCCGGCCGATGATGATCGCGGAACGAAATGCGCGCATATACCGCTCTCGACGAAAAGCCGCCGCCGCGAATCACGCGATCTGCGCCCTCGGACGGTCCGGCAGGATTTTGCGCATTGTCCGGCCAAATATCGTTATCATAATAATCGTCAGCATACCAGTCGCTCACCCATTCGGCGACGTTGCCGGTCATGTTGCGCGCCCCGCTGGACGCAGCCCAAGGGGCATAGGAATTCACGGGCAACGGCGCACCGGTGCATAATTCCGTCTCCACCATCTCGCCCAACGGCGACTCGACCCAGCCGGTCACCGAAATGTTGGCCATGTCGCAATCGGGCTCCTTCCAACCCCACGGATAAATGCGGTCGTCGGTTGCGCCGCGCGCGGCGTACTCCCACTCCGCTTCGGTCGGCAGTCGCCGGCCGCGCCAGACGCAATAAGCGTTTGCCTGTTCCCAGGTCACATTGGTTACCGGGTAATTGTCGTACGTGGCCAGCGTGTAATAATCGTCGATGCCGATCAAATGCCGCGTCGCCGGGTCCGAGCAGGCGCCCGCATGAACACAAGCGCGGTATTGCTTGTTCGTCGTTTCGAATTTATCGATGAAAAAGCCGTCGAGCGCGACCGTGTGTTCCGGATGCTCGTCGGAGAATCCCTCGTCGGCGATGCCGTCGATCAGGTCGATTTCCGGCGAATAATCCGAGCCCATGGTGAACGCACCGCCGTCGACCATGATCATTTCGCTTGCTTCCGCCGGACCGTACGCCTCGCTGTCGAAAGCGAAATCGTCGTCATAAGCGCACGCCCACACGCACAACAGGCACAAAGCCGCAATCGCATACGCATACCGAATCACAAGCGCCTCCTTTGGCCGAAATTGTATTTTATTCCGTGAACGTTGCCTAGAGCGGATTCTCGCTTTATCTTTACTTCAATACTTGAAGCGGGAGATGAATATGGCCAAGCGATTAATCGTCATCGGCGGCGTGGCCGCGGGCACGAGCGCGGCGAGTCGCGCCCGACGTTTCGATGAGAATCTGGAGATCATCCTCTTCGAAGCCGGCCCTTACATCAGTTACGGCGCATGCGACGAGCCATATTTCATCGCTGGGGTCGTGCCCAAGTGGGAAAACCTGCTGGTGCGCCCGCCCGATGTCTTTCGCAAAAAGCAGAACATCGACGTGCGCCTGCGTCATGAAGTCAACGCGATCGATGCGGTGAAAAAAGAAGTGACCGTGCACAATGTGCTGGAAGATCGAGTCGAGCAATACACGTACGACAAGCTCATTCTCGCCACTGGCGCGCGTCCGCGTCGTTTGGACATTCCCGGAGCCGATGCGCCCAACGTGTTTCACATCAAATCGCTGGAATCGGCCATCGCGCTTGACGAGTTCATTCGCACCCAACAGCCGCGGCGCGCGGTGTCGATCGGCGCCGGGTTCATCGTGCTGGAGTTGGCCGAGGCGCTGCATGCGCGCGGCGTGGCCAACGTGATTCTGCATCGCTCCGATAAACCCGGGAAAGTTGTCGAGGCGGAATTGTCCGCACACATCCGCGTGGAGTTGGAAAAACAGGGAATCGGCTACGTGCCGCACACGTTGCCCAAGCGCTTCATTCTGGATGAACAGGGCTTGGTCATCGCCGTCGAAACCGAACACGAAACCTACCCGGCCGATTTGATCATCGCCGGCTTGGGCGTAGCGCCGAACGTGGAAATCGGCACGGCGGCGGGCGTGAAAACCGGCTCCTCGGGTGCGTTTGCCGTTGACGATCACATGCGTACGAATGTGCCCGACATCTACGCCGCGGGCGATTGCTCGGAAACGATCAACCGCGTCAGCGGCCTGCCGCATCTGTATCCGCTGGGCGACATCGCCAACAAGCACGGTTGGACGGCCGGGGAAAACGCCGCCGGCGGCGACATCGTGTATCCCGGCGCGATCGGCTCAATGCATTTTAAATGCTTCGACCTGGAAGTCGGCGCCACGGGCATCGGCGAAGACGAAGCGCGCCGAGCCGGCTTTGACGTTTTCACCAACGTCGTCACCCATCGCAGCCGCGCGCACGCCCAACCAGCCTCGAAACCCATCCACGTGAAGTTGGTCGTCGATAAAAATTCGCGCCGTTTGTTGGGCGCGCAGATCGTCGGCGCGGAAGGTGCGGCGCTGCGTACCAATGTGCTGGCGATGGCCGTGCACGCGGGGCTGACGGTCGATCAACTGGCCGACGCCGACCTAGAGATCGGAAGAGCACACGTCTGAACTCCAGTCACCGAATACGATATCG
>CALBTQ010000304.1 GCA_937967875.1 uncultured Pseudomonadota bacterium | reverse complement strand
TTCGCTAGCCGATCGGTTCGATCGTCGCCTCGCGCGTGTCGTTTTTACCCGGCGGCAAGATGACCATGCCGAACTTTTTGTCGAACGGTTCCTGTTCGACGGCGTCATCCATTCCCTGCCACGCCTCCAGACAGATGAACGGCGCATCGGCGTCCGACCACAAGCCCAGGTGCGGGTAATCGGCGAAGCGCAGCCGCACGCCGATCCGCTCGTCGGGATCGAGTAACTCGACCGCGCGCTGTTCCGGCGGTAGGGCGGACAGGTCGAACATGTACGTGCGGTCGAGTTCCGCCTCGGTGAACGCGAAGTCGCCGCGCGCATCGATCTGCTTGCTTTCGCCGGTCAGGTAGCAGCGGTCGTCGTTGAGTAGCTGCGTGATCGTCTCGCCGGGCAGACGCAAATGGCAGGCGGCCTTTTCGCCGGCGATCAGCGGCGTGGTGAAACCCGGGTGCCAACCGAGCTGGAACGGCATCGGCTTGGTGTCCTCGTTAGAGACGGTCAGGCGCTGCACCAGCTTGTCGGCCCACAATTCGTAGATGATCGTCAACGCGAACCGATACGGATACATCGCCAGCGTTTCCTTGTTCGCGCGCAGGCGATAGGTCAGCGCGAAGTGATCGCCGTAGTCCATTGCGCCGCCGAGGCGCACCTGGCTGTGGCGCACGAAGCCGTGCTGCTTTTTGAACTGCACCTGCGCGCCGTCGGTCGTCGTGCTTTTCAAGTCGTGAATGCCGCCGACGATGGGGAAGAGAATCGGCGCGTGGCTTTTCCAAAACAGCGGCGGATAGTTCAGGCAGCCGTTGCGCCACAGCAAGCCGATGTCGCCGTGCGTGGGATGTTTCCAGGTCAGGCCGATCGCCTCGGCGCCGAGCCGGCTGACGATCAACTCGAAGTTGTCGCCGGTGACGATGTCGATATTGTCCTGTTCCACATAACGGTGGTCGAAAGCCATGCGCATATCCTTTTCAGTTCAGCACAGAACGCCCTGGTCGGGGTCGCGGAAAAAATGGAGATCGGTCAGTTTCACTTTCGCCTGACCGGCGGATTTGTCGATGAAGGTCACGCCGCGCGCCTTGAGCTCCTTCTTGTGCGGCAGCAGCGCGTCGCGGATCACCTTGTCCACGACGATGGTCATGTCGCCGCCGCGATCGGCATACACGCGCGCATACGAAATCGGCAGATCGGCCGACGGCGGCTCCAACAGCGTGGAGAGAATCGGTTTGACCTTGCGCGATCCGTTGGCCAGCAGCACCAGCCGCCGCGCCTGGAACACCAGCTCCGCGCCCATGCTCAGCGCGTAATGCGGGCACTGGGTGGCGTTGGCGAAATGTCCGTCGGCGACGGCGTTGTCGATCGTGTTTTGGTCCAGGCGCACCAGCAGCATTTTGTTGTTCTTGAACGGAATGCCCGCTTCGTGAAACGCCACGTGACCGCGGCCGCCCACGCCGATGACATGCAAATCGATGCCGCCGGCTTTCTTGATTTTCTTCACGTAGCCGTCGAGGCATGTCTGCCGGATCAGCCGCAGGTACTCGGACTTAGCGTCGCGCTTGATCAAAATGGCGCGGCCCGCGTCGGCGCCGACTTCCCGCCAATCGTTCGGGTAAGCTTTCAGCTCGTTAATGAAATCGCGCTGATTGATCAGCGAGCCGGCCGGCACGTTCATTTCGCGGAACTTAGGATGCAGCAGGCCGAACAACTCCTGCACCATAAAAAACGTGTAGCTCTCCGGATTAAGCAACCGCTCCTGCGGATTGCCGCCGGGCAGGCCGATGTACTCGTCGAGGTTGTAACTGCGGATCCGGCAGGCGTCGAACTTACGTTTGTTGGCCGCTTTGGCCAGATGTTTGTACAATCCGGTCGGCGAAGCGCCGGTGGCCAGGCCGAGGGCGTATTCCTCTTTTTCCGACAGAACGCGCCGGATGTCTTTGACGACGATCTCGGCGGCCAGTTCGCTGAGGTGGTCGAAATCCTTGGTGGCAATGACGGTCAGCGGCATGAACAGGCTCCTTTGCTGATGAACTAAGCGCCGATCGCCGCGATGACGGCGTCCGCGATTTGACGACAATATTTCTCGGTCGTTTCGTTGGTCGGACCTTCCACCATCACGCGACACATGTTCTGCGTGCCGCTGTAGCGCACAAGCACGCGGCCTTCGTCGCCCAGTTCGCTTTCGACCTGGCGGATCGCCTCGACCACGTCGGGCAGGGTGGAGATTTCCGGTTTTTCCCGTACGTCGATGTTGATCAATTTCTGCGGGAAGATGTCCATCTGATCGGCCAGTTCCGACAGCGGCTTACCTTCGCGCAGAATCGAAGCGATCAACTGAATCGCGGTGAGAATGCCGTCGCCGGTCGTGTGATGGTTCAGGAAGATGGTGTGGCCCGAATCCTCGCCGCCGATGATCGCGCCGAGGCGCTGCATGTCTTCGAGCACGTAGCGGTCGCCGACCTTGGCCGCGTGTTGTTTCAGGCCGTACTTTTTGCAGGCGACCGTCAGGCCGAGGTTGCTCATCACCGTCGAGACGATCATGTCGTGCGGTAGTTGCCCTTGCTTTTGCAGGGCCAACGCGCAGGTGAGCAGCACCTGGTCGCCGGTGATCTCGCGTCCCTTTTCATCGACCGCGATCAGCCGGTCGCCGTCGCCGTCGAAGGCCAGGCCGAAGTTCGCGCCGGTTTCCAGGACGCGTTGGCGCAACACCTGCGTGTGCTGCGAGCCGCAATTGTCGTTGATGTTGATGCCGTTGGGCTGGTTATGGATCGTCTCCACCTCCGCGCCCAATTCGAAGAAAGTCTCCGGCGCGACCTTGTACGTGGCGCCATGCGAAACGTCCAGGACGATCTTCAGGCCTTCCATCGTCAGATCGCGCGGGAAGGTGTTTTTCAAAAACACGGTGTAACGGCCGCGCGCATCGTCGATCCGCCGCGCCCGGCCCATGTCCTTGGCTTCGGGCACCATATCTTTGAGCTTCTCGTCGCGCATCAGATCTTCGATGTGGTTTTCCTGTTCGTCCGACAGCTTGAAGCCGGAGCCGGAAAAAATCTTGATGCCGTTGTCGTAGTACGGATTGTGCGACGCGGAAATGACGAACCCGGCGTCGGCGCGCATGCTTTCGGTGATGAAGGAGATGCCCGGCGTCGGCAATACGCCCACCAGGTACGGATCGCCGCCCATCGAGCAGATGCCCGCTTCCAACGAACTCTCGATCATGTAACCGGAAATGCGCGTGTCCTTGCCGATGATGATCCGCACGCGATGACCCGGCTTGCGCAGGGTCAGCGTCACCGCCTGACCGACTTTGAAGGCCATCGCCGCATCCATCGGATGACGATTGGCTTTGCCGCGAATTCCATCGGTGCCGAAAAACTCGCCCATGGTGTTTCCTCCGTTTGTCGACCGCTCAGGTCAGATCGTCCAGCGATTTTATAAAAAGTTCGATCGATGGCAATAGTTCAACCGCTTTTTGATTTAGAGTGTTGACGATCTCCGTCAACCATTCGGAGCCCAGCGCGGCGATGTCCGCCGGCAGGCTTTGGATAAACGCGATGTAATCGGTCGGCGACGTCTGCCGAATGGAAAGGAGATGTTCGACGAACCGGTCGCGCGCGTGGTGACCGTAGCGGGCGCCGCCGCCATCGGTAAACAGGGCCGTCAGTTCGTCGAGATGCTCGAACAAATCGCGACGCCCGGCCACGGCCTGTTCGGGCATGGCGCGCGAACGGGCCGATTGATATGCCTTTTCGGCCAACACGCGCAGCCGCTTGATGCGTTCGGTCTTCGCCGCGGCCAGCACGCCCAACGCGCCGTCGTACAACCGCCGGCCGAATTCCATATCGGCGAAGAACAACTGACGCACATGAATGTACCACTGCTCCAACGCCGTCAGGTTGCCCAGGAACAGCAGGTTGTTTTCCAACAGGCGATCGAAGTTCGGATACATGCTGGGCACATAGTCGATCGCCATCGCGCCGTGCGTTTTGCCGAAAATCAACTGATTGTCGTTCGGATAACTTCGTCGCAGAACCGACCCCGCCGCGACCACGTTGCCGTACCCGCAGACCACCGGGCCGACCGCGCCGCCCTGGCCGCCGAGAAAAATGCGCGGCTGTTTGAGCATCACCCCGCGCGGTACGTCGCCGAACAGCGAAGCAGTCGCCTTGTCGCCGTCGGGCGTGAAGTTAAAGTGAATGTACGAGCTGCCGACCTCGCTGTGATCCTTCCGGCTGGTGCCGCCGGCCATGAAGCAGTCGCAGAAGTTGATCAGGCTGCCCAGCGTGACGAAGGGGAAGAGGATCGTCTGTTTGAGGCCCACACAATGCGCGCCGTTAGCTTCTTCCTCCAACAGACACGCTTCGCGCACCTGTGCTCCCGAGCCCATGTTCGCCTTGGCCAGAAAGACCGACTTACGGAAGTACCCGCCCTTGAGGTCGACTTCCGCACCCAACTGGCAATTGTCGATGGTCACCGGCGCTTCCTTGCCCAGGCATACGCCCTTGGAAATCACCGTCTTATCGCCGTAGATGCGACAGCCGGGATAGATCGTCACGCCCTCGGCGGAAATCAAGTCGAGATCGACCTCGTCGCCGATGTCCAGCGACAACGGATTGGGGATGTTCACGCCTTTGGCGAGCAATTGCGCAATCTTCTCACCGGCCCGTGGCGACAGTTCCACGACAACCTCCGTAAATGGGTAGCGGATCGATGATTGAATATAGCAAAAATCGGCGGTGTGCCAAGCAGCTATTCGCGGTTACAGGTAGCCCAGGTTGCGCAAACGGCGGCGAATGTCCTGATCCTCTTCGCGGTTCCATTTCACCGGCGCGACGTTGGTCCATTCGTCGTTCATCGCTTCGCGGATATTGGCGGGCGGCAGTTTTTCGCTTGCCGCGAGGTTGTTGCTTTCCTGCGGATCGTGCGTCAGGTCGTACCATTCCCAACGATTGTCGCGTAGATCGCGGATGACTTTCTGGTCGCCGTCGAGGCAGGCGAACAGAGCGTAGACCTCGTTGGGATCGGTGGGCACTTGACCGGCGTCGACGAAATCGCGGTCGGCCACGGCGAACAGCGGCCGGTTGACGATGTGGTAGTCGAACAGGTTGATGCCGTCGGGAAACGTGCTTGCCGACGCGCCGCTGCGCGTTAGCGCGGCGATCGTCGGGGCCAGATCCATGTGCACGGCGGGCACAGCCAGTTCCTCGGGCTCGACCGCGCCGTAGAAAATCAACGGCACGCGCAGGTTTTCTTCGTACAACGCACGGCCGTGAAAATCGAACACGTCGCGCACGGGCTCGGCGGTCGCATATCGCTCGGCCCAGCATTCGCCGTGGTCGGAAGTGAAAATGAAAATCGTGTTGTCCAACCCGCGGCCTTTCTCGATCGCCTGTAGGATGCGCGGCAGCACCCTTTGATCGAGATGGCGGATGGCCATGCGGTACATTACGCGCAACTTGGCGGCGAACTCGCGGTGCCGGTCGAGCGTGTCGGTCAGCAGTTGCATCGACTTGCGCCATTTGGCCAGCGGCATCGCCGAGGAAATGTACGGCGCGTGCGTGCCCCACCAATGAACGTAGGTGAACGAGGGGCGGCTGTGATGCGCCGTCAGCCAATCTTCGATGCCGGTGAGATCCCACGACAGCCCGGTCACCTGCGCCTGCGGCACGTTGGTGAACAGGTGTCGCCGGTCGAAAGCGAACGAGCCGACCGCGTAATCCTGCTCGGCCAGCAACGAGAACAGGTCGTCGTTCGCCCGCGACCAATTCTGCCGCCACTTTACCAGCCCCAGTCGATGCGGCGACATGCCCGTGAGCATCGAAGCAACCGCCGGCACCGTCCAGGCCGCCGCCGACCGGGCATGCTTTACACGCACGCCGTGCTGGGCCAGATGATCGATCGTCGGCGTGTCCGGCCCGCCGTAACAGCCGAGAAAATCGGGGCGCAGGCCGTCGGCGACGAACAGCACGATTGACGGACGATCCGGTTGCGCCGCCGGAGTCTTCGTGCGTCCGGTCGATTCCAGCGCGTGCATGCACAGCGGATTGTGCGTCATGTGCTCGTCGGCTGCGACCAACACGTTGAAGCAGCCGCGCCGGCAGGTGGTCAGGAACCGGCAGGCGCGACAGGCGCCCGAGCTTTTCGTTGCGTCGAAATTCCGATTGTAGGCGAACAGGTTCGGATCGCGCCACATCTCGGTGAGCGAACGTTCGCGGATCGACCCCTCGATGAACCGCTCACCGTGGATCAGCAGCGACAGGCAGCCGTTGATGCGGCCGTCCGAGAGCAGGCCGATGCCCGACAGGCCCGCCGGGCAGCCTTTCCACACGCGCGGACCGCTATCGGGCCCGCGGCGCACATCCAACTCGTCGCGTCCGTAATAGCCGATCGAATGAGAGCCGTAGCATTTCATTTTGCCTTGCCGCTGCACGCGTTTGATCAGTTCGATCACCTCGGGCAGTTGTTGAGGCAACAGCATTTCGTTCTGGTAACGCGGATCGGGCGGAATCGTCAGTTGCAGCCGCCAGGCCAGAACGCCCGCCGCCGTCAGCCGTTCGGCCAACTCGTTCATGTGCGGCAGGTTGGTGCGATTGACGTGGGTGATCGCGCCGACGCGAACGTCGTGTTTTTGCAGATGTTCGATCGCCCGCAACAATTTTTGGTAATTGCCGGGCACGCCGCGCAGATCGTCGTGCACCTGTTCGGGACCGTCGAAGCTCAATGTCACGCCGTAAAGCCCCAGATCCTTTATGCGCGCGGCCATGTCGTCGTCGATCAACAGACCGTTGGAAACAATGTCGGTGCGCACTTTGGATTTCACGCAAAACGTCGCGATTTCGTCGAAGCCGTGGCGCAATAGCGGTTCGCCGCCGGAGAGGGTGACGGTCCGCAGTCCCAGGTCGATCATCTCCTTGGCCAGATCGATGCACTCGCCGGTGGACAGCTCGCCGGAGCGCGCCTTGTCGGCCGAGGAACCGCACAGGCGGCAGCGGGCGTTGCAGCGCAGCGTCAGTTCCCAGACGCACATACGCAACGGATATTCGTACCGTTCGCTCATGCGTCGTGCTCCTCCATCGCCCGCCGATACAGGCAATATGGATTGTTGTAAATCGTGCCGGTCAGCGCGTAGGCCATCGCCGTGCAGCCGGCGCGGCAGATGAACCGATAGCGGCACTGGGCGCAATAGCCTTCCAGGTTCTCGGCATCCCAGTGCGCCTGATAGGCGAAGCGGTCGTGGTCGTTCCAGATTTTTGCGAGCGATTCGTCGCGCACGTTGCCCACGGCGAATTCGCGCGGCAGGATGGCGCAGGGTTTGACCATGCCGTCCGAGGTGATCGCCAACGCCCGCCAGCCCCCGACGCAACCGACGAAAAAGCGCGGTGCGTCGCGCCGAGCACCGCGGCGGATGAGCATCTCGTTTTTGCCGTAATAGCCGATGGTGTGCATCACCGCGATGGCTGGGGCGGTGGAATCGTCGTCGGCAATGCGGATTTTTTGCGCGCAGAATTCTTCCAGCTCGGCGAGTCGTTCGATCGGCAATAGGTACGGCTCGTCGACCTCGCGTAAACGCCCCAGCGGCACGCCCAGTTGAATCTGCCAACCGTCGACGCGCTCGGTGTGCAGCAGGCGATGGAGTTCTTCGAGTTCGGCGAAGTTCCACAGATTGACGTGGGTGATCGCCGCAGTGATCATACCGACGCCCTTGGCCCGGCGCAGGGCGTCGATGGCGCTGTCGAAACAGGAAGGCAAATCGCTTTGATGTTCCGGGCGAGGGCGGATGCGGTCGTGCGTATCGCGCAGACCGTCGATGCTGACCGCGACCGTTTTCACCCCGGATTCCACAGCCTGCGCGGCGGTTTCGTCGTCGAACAGCAAACCGTTGGTGACAGATCGGAAGAGCGTCGGGTAGGGAAAGAGTGTAGATCTCGGTGGTCGC
>CALBTQ010000303.1 GCA_937967875.1 uncultured Pseudomonadota bacterium | reverse complement strand
CCGGCGGGGGTCAGCGGCATGGCCGGTTCGACGTCGGGCGTGTTCATCTGCCCGAATGGGATGGCGGCCTGCGTGACCTCGTTGCGCTTGAGGTAGATGCGGCCCAGTTCGAAGTGCGTAGCGGCCTGGGCGGTCGGTTCGCGCAGGGCCTGCTGCAGCAATTCGACAGCGCGGTCGACGTTCCCGCGTTCCTCTTCGAGGCGGGCGATGGTGGTGACGATCAACACCTTGGTCTCGCGACGGCGCGTGCGGTCGGCCAGTTCGTTGAGGCGCGCGATCGCTTCGCCGTGACGGTCGAGTTTGCGGGCGAGGGCGAGATAGCGCTCCAGGTCGTGGCCGGTGAAATTTTTCTTGCGCTCCAGGAAGCGGGCGTAGCTGTCGAGGGCGCCGACTTCGTTGCCGGCCAGTTCGTAGGCCTTGCCCAGCAGGCGCTGTAGGTCTTCGTTGTAGGGCTGCAGGGCAGCGGCGCGTTCGAGCAACGCGGCGGCCTGGTCGAAGCGCTTGGTCTGAAAATAAATCTGCGCCAGGTCGCGCAGGGCGTCGACATCCTCGGGGTGGGCGGCGAGGTGCTCGTCCAAGAGCGGCTCGACGACCTCGTAGCGGCCCAGGGCCAGGTTGAGGCGGCGCACGTCGGCGGCGAGGCTCGGATCGTCGGGGTGACGCGTGCGCAGATCGTCGAGGGTGGCCATTGCGCTCGCGTAATCGCCGGCCCTGGTCTGGTAGTTGGCGAGCATGCGCCGCTGTCCGTCGTCGGCCTCGCCCGTAGCGAGCAGCGTTTGCAGCGAAGCGGCGGCGGTCGGCCAATCCTCGTTGGTTTCGGCGGCTTCCATCAGGGCCAACAGCGCGACGCGGTTGTCGGGATCGGCGGCGACGGCCTCGGCCAACACCTGTTGCGCCTGGGCGTAGCGGCGGTCGTCGCGCAGCACCTTGGCGAATTTGATCAGCCGCGCGGGCGTGCGCGGGGCCAGGGTCATCGCCTCTTCGAACAGGCGCACCGCTTCGGTCGTCTCGCCGTTTTCTTCGGCGAAGCCGGACAGCTCGATGGCGGTGAGAAAATCGTAGGGGTCGTACTCTTTGGCCGCGTCGTACCAACCGGCGCTCAGACCGGGCTTGTCGCCGTGCAGCCACATGCGGCCCGCCTCGCGGCAGGCGATGGCGGCGTGGGGCGCGACGACGAGCATGTCGCGGTAGTGGCCGTCGGCCGCTTCGTAATCGCCGGCGGCAAAGGCGCGCCGCCCCTGATCCAGGTATTCCAGGGCCAGCGGCGACAGCGGCGGATCGGCGAGGGTCCACAGCGTATCGCCCGCCGCATCGCAGACGCGCCCGTAATACAAATCGAAAGAACGCACCTCGGCGCGCTGCGGATTGCCGTCGGCGCCGAGTTGATACAAGAGCACCAGGCGGCGGTCGGCGGCGATGTCCACGTCGATCCAAACGCCCTGTGTGTGGTTGTTTTCGCGCATGGCCTGGGCGAAGGCGGTTTGCGTGCGCGCGTCGGGGTAGACCGTCAGGCGCAGGCGACGGTTGCCGTTGTAGGCTTGCGGAGGACAGGTCAGCAGGTTGTGGCGCAGGTCCTCGGGCGCCGAGCCCGCGACGCCGTACGCCCACACGGACGGATCCTCGGCCGCCCAGGCGGGCGCGGCGAGCGACAACAGCAACAAGACGAGCACGCAGCGTTTCATCGACATCCTCACAATGGCCAACAAGGTAAACGATCTTGCGGCGGCAAACAATCTCTTCCTCTGACACCGGCGGCGCGGGGACGGTTTCGGCGGTCGCGACGAATGAGTATAGTAAGGAAAACCGAGGGAGGGGCCGATGCGCTCTGCACGTTATCTGGTTTTGTGTCTGGCGACGGCGATCGTCGCGGCGCTGGCCGCGTGGCCGACGCTGGCGAGCGAGGACGACATTTTTGCGGCGATGCAGGCCGAGTTGCAGCGCTCGCGCGAGCGGTTGTCGCTGCCGGGTTACGAGAAGCCGTATTTCATCGCCTATCGGCTGACCGAGGAGGATTCCTTCCGCGCGTTGGCGACGCTGGGCGCGCTACTCAACGAGGGCGGAGGCATCGATCGCAAGTTGTACGTCGAGGTGCGCGTGGGCGATTACGACTTCGACAACTCCTCGACCATCGACGAGCTGGAAAGTTTCGATCCGGAAATCGACGTGGCCGATTACCTGAGCTACATCGACGCGCCGATCGAGGACGACGTCGACGCGTTGCGCGCCCGGTTGTGGCGGGTGACCGACCTGCGTTTCAAGAACGCCTCGGCGGCGTACCTGAACAAAAAGGCGCGGGCGGTCTACCGCGAGGAGCAGGACGGCCCGCAAAGCGACTTCACGCGCGAGGAGCCGGTGCGGCACATCGACGCGGATCCGGGCGTGAACGTCGAGCGCGAGCGCTGGCTGGCGGCGGCGAAAATGGCGAGCGCGATCTTCAAGGAGTTTCCGGAGATCATCAGTTCGCAGGTCTATGTGCAGGCTTTCAAAACGACGCAGTACCTGATCAACACCGAAGGCACGCGGGTCAAGACGATCGATTTTCTTTTCCTGTTCGGCGCTCAGGCCGAGGCGCTGGCCGACGACGGCATGACAGTCGAGCATTTTTACACGACCTATGCGCGTACGAGCGCGGGGTTGCCGAAGGAAGACGAACTAATGGCCGGCGTGCGGCGCATGGCCGAGGAATTGGCGGCGTTGCGGCGCGCGCCGGTGCTGGGGCCGTACACGGGTCCGGCGATTCTGGATCCGAGCGTGGCGGGCACGTTCTTCCACGAGGCGGTCGGACACCGGCTGGAGGGCGACCGCACGCGCAGCAATCAGGAAGGGCAGACCTTCAAAGGCAAGGTCGGGCACCAGGTGCTGCCGGAGTTCATCAACGTGATCGACGATCCGACGCAGACGAGCGCGGCCGGCGTCGAGCTCAACGGACATTACCTGATTGACGACGAGGGCGTGCGGGCGCGGCCGACCGAGTTGATCAGCCACGGCAAGCTGGTGGGCTGGCTGCAAAGCCGCATGCCGGTCAAGGGCTTCGCGCATTCGAACGGGCACGGGCGCGCGTCGGCGGCGCGTCCGCCGATGAGCCGCATGGGCACGATGTTCGTGCACGCGGACAAGACCGTGCCGGCCGCGACGCTCAAGGACATGCTGATGCGCGAGGCGCGCGCGCAGAAGAAACCCTACGGCGTGTGGCTGCGCCACGGCATGGGCGGCGAGACGGCGACGCGCCAGTACAATTTCCAAGCCTTTTCCAGCCGGCCGATTCTGCTGGTGCGGGTCGACGCAAACACGGGCGCGGAGGAACTGGTGCGCGGTGCGGAGATGGTGGGCACGCCGTTGCTGAGCGTGAGCAAGGTGATCGCGGCGGGCGACGACATGGGCGTGTTCAACGGCTATTGCGGTGCGGAATCGGGTTACGTGCCGGTGAGCAGCGTCGCGCCGAGTCTGCTGGTCAGGGAGATCGAGTTGCAACGAGTGAGCGATCAACCGACGCGTGCGCCGATTCTGCCGCCGCCGTACGCGCGCTGATTATTTCTGCAGAAAAACGAAAACGTTGTCGTCGTCGTAGGTCAGACGCTGCGCCGGATCGCGCGGCTGCAAATCGCGGCCGAGGATTTGTGCGAGGCGCAGCGGGCTGTCGGCGACGTGGGCGTAGAAGGTCGGTTGATCCCACTTGCGCATTTCATGACGGCAGACGACGCGCCGTTCGGGCTCGCCGCGGCGTTGGATGATCAGCGTGGCTTCGTGCGTCGCCAGGCCGGTTTCCTCGTCGACCGACAGCAACCGCCAATCGGCCATGACGCGCAATGTGCCGCGCTCGAAGGCCCAGGGTTCGCCCTTGCCCAGCCAGTGCGCCTGGACCGGACCGAAGGACATTTCCACGATGTACAAACCGCCGTCGACGAGGTTGGCGGCCAGCGCGGCCAGGTGCCGGTCGAGGTCGCCGGGTCCGGTGAGGTAGCCGATGCCGTTGATCGCGTTGGCGGCCACGTCGACCGGTTGCGGCAGCGTAAAGTCGCGCATGTCGGCGGCGAGCAATTCGGCGCTCAGCCCCAGCTCGCCGAGGCGGCGTTTGGCGAAGCGCAACAGGCGCGCGTCGCGATCCAGGCCGTAGGCGGTCAGGCCGGCGCGGGCGAAATCGCGCAGGGTGCGGCCGGCGCCGCAGGCGACGTCCAGCGCGCTGTCGGGAGCGCGGCCGAGCAGCGCGGCGGCAACGTCGAGCAGGGCGGTCGTTTCGGCGTAGGAATCCCAGCCAAAGGCGACGTCGTAGGCTTCGGGATCGGCGTACAACGGATCGGGAAGAATGGTCGTTTCCAGCATGGGCGGCAGGATACGGGCTTTCGCGCGACTTGCCAAGCGCACCTTTCCAAGGGGCGGTTTGGTTGTTAGAATCGGTCGATTCGGATGGATGCATTTTTCAAACAAGGAGTCCTTTATGGCAGAGGATAAAGCGGCGGAGAAACAAGCGGCGCAACGGCAAAAAGCGGTCGATCTGGCGGTGACGCAAATCGAGCGGCAGTTCGGCAAGGGTTCGATCATGCGCCTGGGTGACGGCGTTCCGCATGTGAAGGTCGACGCGGTGAGCACCGGTTCGATCGGGTTGGACATGGCTCTGGGCGTGGGCGGCCTGCCGCGCGGGCGCGTGGTGGAAATTTTCGGGCCGGAAGCGTCGGGCAAAACGACGCTGGCATTGCACGCGGTGGCGGCGGCGCAGAAAGTGGGCGGCGTGGCCGCGTACATCGACGCCGAACACGCGCTGGACCCGGTCTACGCGCGCAAGCTGGGCGTGCAGGTTGACGATCTGTTGTTGTCGCAGCCCGACACCGGCGAGCAGGCGTTGGAGATCGCCGAGGTGCTGGTGCGTTCGGGCGCAATCGACATCGTGGTCATCGACTCGGTGGCCGCGCTGGTGCCCAAGGCGGAGATCGAGGGCGACATGGGCGACGCGCACGTGGGTTTGCAGGCGCGCTTGATGAGCCAGGCGTTGCGCAAACTGACGGCGATTTTGAACAAGAGCGAAACGCTGTTGATTTTCATCAACCAGATCCGCATGAAGATCGGCGTGATGTTCGGCAACCCGGAAACGACGCCGGGCGGCAACGCGCTGAAGTTCTACAGCTCGGTGCGTCTGGACATCCGCCGCATCAGCTCGATCAAGGTCGGGCAGGAAGTGATCGGCAACCGCACGCGGGTCAAGGTGGTCAAGAACAAGGTGGCGCCGCCGTTCCGGCAGGCGGAATTCGATATCATCTTCGGGCAGGGCATCAGCCAGGACGGCGAGCTGGTCGATCTGGCGTCGGACCTGGGCATCCTGGAGAAATCGGGTACGTGGTACAGCTACGGCGAGATGCGCATCGGGCAGGGACGCGAAAACGCGAAGAACTTCCTCGCCGCCAACGTCGACGTCGCCGCCGAAGTGCGCGAGAAGGTGATGGCGACGTCCGGCCCGGCGCTCGGGGCGGAGGGCGAAACCGTAGAGGAATAGAGCGATGCAACTGGACCTGAATCGTTTGCTCAAGGCGGCTGTGGACAACGGCGCGTCGGACGTGCATCTGAAGCCGGGCAAGGTGCCGGTGTTTCGCATCGACGGCAAGCTGCACGAGCTGCAAAAGCATCCGCCGCTGACCGCGCAGGACATGAGCACGGCGGCCAAGGCGATCATGGACGATTGGCAGATCGAAGTGTACAAGAAAAAGCACGAGGTCGATCTGGCCTACAGCGTGCCGGGCATCGGGCGGTTTCGCGTGAACGTTTTCCAGCAGCGCGGCACGATCGCCATCGCCTTCCGCGTGATTCCGTTCAAGGTGCAGACCTTCGAAGATCTGCACCTGCCGCCGGCGATGCAGAAAATCTGCATGGAGCGGCGCGGGATGATCCTGGTCACCGGCGCGACCGGTTCGGGCAAGTCCACGACGCTGGCCTCGATGATCGAGTTCATCAACACGCATCGCACCTGCCACATTCTGACCGTCGAGGACCCGATCGAATTTCTGCTGCGCGACAAGATGAGCCTGATCAGCCAACGGGAGATCGGCTTCGATACGCAGGACTTTCTGGGCGCGTTGCGTTCGGCGTTGCGGCAGGACCCGGACGTGATTCTGGTGGGCGAGATGCGCGACCTGGAGACGATCAACACGGCGCTGATGGCGGCGGAAACCGGCCACCTGATGCTGTCCACGCTGCACACGACCGACGTGATGGAGACGATCAACCGCATCCTGAGTTTCTACCCGGCGCATCAGCAGGCGCAGGTGCGCCAGCAGTTGGCCACGGCGCTCAAGGCGATCGTCTGCCAGCGGCTGATTCCGCGCGCCGACGGTCGCGGCCGCGTGCCGGCGGTGGAAATCATGGTCAACAATTCGCGCGCGGCGGTGGCGATCCGCGATATGAACAAAACGTCGGAGATTCCGACGATCATGAAGCAGAGCTACACCACCTACGGCATGCAGTCGTTCGACATGAGCCTGCTGGATTTGGTGCGGCAGAACCTGATCACCATCGAGGAAGCGCTGGAACAGGCGACCAATCCGTCGGATCTGGCCATGCGGCTTAAGGGCATTTCCGGCGCCGACGAAGCCGATTACCGCCAGTTCGACGAGGACAAGAAAAAGGGCGGCGGCGGTGGCGGCGGCGGAGGCGGCGACAAGGGCGGCGGGGCCGCGCCGGCGGGCGGCGGCCAGTTCGACGATCTACTGGAACGCTTTTCGGAGTAGCGGCCGTTGCGATATCTCAAACCGATCATCAAATCGATGCGCCCGCATCAGTGGGTGAAAAACTTCATGGTCTTCCCCGCGTTGCTGTTCGGCGGCAACGTGTTCGATCCGCTCAGCCAGATCGTGACCTTCGGCGGCTTTGTGGCGTTCTGCCTGATTTCCGGCGCGGTGTATCTGTTCAACGACCTGGCCGACGTGGAGCGCGACCGCGTGCATCCGGTCAAACGGCTGCGGCCGATTCCGGCGGGGCAGTTGCCGGAGGATGCCGCGCGGCAGGCGGTGCGGGTGATCGTCGCCCTGGCGTTTGCGCTCGCCCTGGGGCTGAACATCATCTCGCGCAAGGTGGGTCTGGACTTCGCGGGGATTCTGCTGGCCTATCTGGTTTTGCAGATCGCTTATTCCAAGCGGCTCAAGCACGTGGTGATTCTGGACGTGATGTGCATCGCGCTGGGCTTCGTGCTGCGTGTGGCGGCGGGCAGCGCGCTGATCAACGTGCCCAACAGCTTCTGGATGATCGCGTGCACGACGCTGCTGGCGCTGTTTTTAGGCTTCGGCAAACGGCGGCACGAATTGACGATGCTGGCCGACGGCGGCAAGTCGCACCGCAAGATTCTGCAGGAATACTCGACGACCTTTCTGGACCAGATGATCGCGATGGTCACCGCCGCAACGGTCATCGCCTACAGCCTGTACACGATGAGCGAGGAGACGATCGCGACCTTCGCGGACAAGGCGGTGTTCCTGCCGCTGACGATCCCCTTCGTGCTGTACGGCATCTTCCGCTACCTGTACCTGGTGCATCAAAAGGAAATCGGCGGCAGCCCGACGCGCGCGCTGCTCAGCGACAAACCGATTCTGATCAACATCACGCTGTATTTCATTACCGTGGTGGTGATTCTGCACTGATTGTTTTAAAAGGTAAGCCGCGCTTCACGCGGCGGTAAAGGAATCCTGGATCCCCGGGTCGAGCCCGAGGATGACGAAAGGATTTGTCATTCCCGCGAAGGCGGGAATCCAGGACCAGCAAATACCTTTCCTGACCTTTTTAATTGGAGGAATTTCGGGGACGGGGCCGTCGCTTAGTATTTTCTAAAAATTCTGTTGCAGGTTGCGCCCTCACCCCGGACTGCGTCCGACCCTCTCCCCCGGGAGAGGGTGGAAGACGAGATCGGAAGAGCACACGTCTGAACTCCAGTCACCGAATACGAT
>CALBTQ010000302.1 GCA_937967875.1 uncultured Pseudomonadota bacterium | reverse complement strand
CACCGAGATCTACACTCTTTCCCTACACGACGCTCTTCCGATCTGGGCGACATCACGCCCGAGGTGATGGAGAACGTGCTGAACGAATTCAACGAGCGCATCGCCCAGGAAGGCTACATGAGCACCATGGGCCGCGACTTCATCGAAAGCGTGGTCAACACGGCCATGGGCGAATCACGCGGCCAGAGCATGCTGACGCGCTTGGAGGTCGAGGAGCGCCTCGACCAGATCCGCCGCTACGATCCGCGCACGGTGTTCAACCTGATCAAGAAAGAACACCCGCAGACGATCGCGTTCATCCTGTCGCAATTGCCGCCGACCACCACGTCGGAAATCATCGCCCGGCTGCCCGAGGATTTGCAGTACGAGGTCGTCTTGCGCATCGCGCAGATGGACACCGTGCTGCCCGGTGCGCTCGAGGAAGTGGTCGAGGCGCTGGGACGCGAACTGTCGACCTTCAGCATCGACGTGGCCGAGTCGACCGGCGGCGTCAAACCGGCGGCGGAAATTCTCAACTCGATGAAAAAGTCCATCGCCAACGAGATCATGAGCAAGATCGAGGAAGAAAACGCCGATCTGGCCGAGGAAATCGGCCAGCACATGTTCGTGTTCGAAGATCTGCTCAGCGTCGACGATCGCGGCATTCAGATGATTCTCAAGGAAGTCAGCAACGACGACCTGGCCATTTCGCTGAAGATGGCCAGCGAGGACGTGAAGCAGAAAATCTTCAACAACATTTCCGCCCGCGCTTCGGAAATGATCCAGGAAGATATGGAGGCGCGCGGCCCGGTGCGCATCTCCGACGTGGAAAAAGCGCAGCAGATGATCGTGCGCGTCGCGCGGCGTCTGGAGCAGGAAGGCAAGATCGTCGTGTCCGGTCGCGGCGGCGAGGAACAGTTCGTTTAACGCGAGGTGCCCGTGGGCGACAACCCGAAATACAAGCCGATACAGAACGTGCAGAACCTGGCGTTTCCCTCGTTCGATCAGGAGGACAAGGACAAGCGGCTGGTCGCCGACGCGAAACAAAAGGCCGCGGCCATCGAGCGCCGCGCCTACGAGCAGGGATTCAACAAAGGCGAAGCGGCAGGCATCGAGATGGGGCTGGCCAAGGCGCTGCCCAGCGTGGAAAATTTCGTTACGCTCGTCGAGCACTTCAATCATCTGCTGCTGGATACGTTGGCGGCCATGGAGCCGGAAATCATCCGTCTCGTGCTGTTGATCGCCGAGAAGGTCATTCGCACCACGCTGGACGAGGACGACGAGGTGCTGCAGCGCGTGGTCCAGGCCGCGCTCAAGGAAGTGGACGACCGCTGGGAAACGACGATTCGCATCAATCCCAACGAATACGAAATGATCAAGCAAAGCGAAGCGCATTGGCAGCGCACAAAGAATGCCGAGTTGGTGAAGCTGGTCGCCGATCCGGCCGTCGAGCCGGGCGGATGCATCGTGGAAACGCCGCTGGGCTTTGTCGACGCCTCGCTGGAAACCGCGCTGGAGCGCGTGGCGAAGATCGGGGAATAGAGTGTTTACCGAACCGCCCTACGATTGGCAGCCGTATTTCAAGACGCTGCAAAACACCGAGACGTTCAGCGTCAACGGCTATGTGCGGCGCGTGGTCGGCTTGCTCATCGAAGCGACCGGGCCGCGCAGCCCGGTGGGCGGCGTGTGCAATATTTTCCCGCGGATGGGCGACGGCTCGGAGGGCAAACCGGTGACCGCCGAGGTCGTTGGCTTCAACGACGACACCGTGCAACTGATGCCGCTGGAAGCGATTCACGACATCAGTCCCAAATCGCGGGTGGAAAAGGTGCGGCGCAGCGCCACCGTGCCGGTCGGCGAGGAATTTCTCGGCCGGGTGATCGACGGTCTGGGCAATCCGCTGGACAATAAACCGCCGATCTTCGGATCCGACGAATTGCCGATTTACGGTCAGCCGCTCAACCCGGTCCGCCGTCGGCGTATCAGCGAATCGCTGGATCTGGGCGTGCGCTCGCTCAACGGTCTGCTGACCGTGGGCAAGGGGCAGAAGGTCGGCATCTTCGCCGGATCGGGCGTGGGCAAGAGCGTGCTGCTGGGCATGATCGCGCGCAACACGAGCGCGTCGGTGAACGTCATCGCGCTGATCGGCGAACGCGGCCGCGAAGTGCGCGAGTTTCTTGAACGCGATCTGGGCGCCGAAGGGCTCAAACGCAGTGTGGTGGTGTGCGCGACCTCCGACCGCACGGCGTTGACCCGGGTGCGCGCCGGTTACCTGGCCACGACGATGGCCGAGTATTTTCGCGCGCGGGGCGCCGACGTGCTGTTCATGATGGACAGCCTCACGCGCATGGCGATGGCGCGGCGGGAAATCGGTTTGGCGATCGGCGAACCGCCGACGAGCAAAGGCTACACGCCCAGCGTCTTCGCGATGATGCCCTCGCTGCTGGAACGTGTGGGCAACGACGCGGCGGGCGGTTCGATTACCGGCATCTATTCGGTGCTGGTCGAAGCCGACGACATCAACGATCCGATCGGCGACGCCGCGCGTTCGATCCTCGACGGGCACATCATGCTCTCGCGGGAGATGGCCGCGCGCAACCATTACCCGGCGATCGATATTCTCAACAGCGCCAGCCGCGTCATGCCCGACGTGGTGCAGCCGCAACAAATGCAATGGGCCGGTTGGCTGCGGGAAATTCTGGCGGTCTACAGCCAGGCGGAGGACCTGATCAACATCGGCGCATACGAAAAAGGGGCCAACCCGCGCATCGATTACGCCATCGAGGTGATCGAGGATCTGCGGGCTTTCTTGCGGCAGGGCATCGCCGAACGCGTGACTATGCACGATACGCTGGTGGGCATCGCGCAAATCTTCCGCAAACATCCGCCGAGGTTGTGATCATGGCGCGCAGGCAATTTCGGTTGGAGGCGGTTTGGCGCGTGCGGCATTTGCTGGAGGAGAAGGTCAAGCGTGAACTGGGCGAGTTGCAGGCTGAGTTGATGCGCGTGCGGCAGAACAGCCGGGAGATCGACGAAAGCATTCTGGCCGAACACCGGCGCGTCGATTCGACCATGCGCGAAGGCATGCGGGCCGAGGACATGCAACAAGCGATTTACTACATCAACGCCTTGCACGAGAAGCAGGGTTTTGCCCAGTTGGAAGAAGTCGACGTGCGCGAGCGCCTGGCCGAAAAGCGGCGCGAATACCTGGCTGTCTCGCGGGATCGGCAGGTGATCGACCGCCTGCGGGACAAATTTCTCGCCCGGCGCGATTACGAGGAAAATCGCGAGCAGGAAAAGGCGGTGATGGAAATGGCGCTCAATCGTTTTTTGCGGGCGCAACGGCAGGAAGAGGCCGAGGAGTGACGAGATGAAACGTTTCGAGCTCAAACAATGGGGCATTTTCGCCGCGACGATCGCCGTGATCAGCCTGGTGCTGATCGCCGGCATTCTGGTCACGCCATCGCGGGGGCAGGACGAGCAAAGCCCGGAAGCAATCAGTCCCACGCCGCCGCTGCAAGGGTTGAAGCAGGCGTTGACCGGCGACGAGGAGCCGACGCCCGTGCCCGAGGCCGAAGAGGGCGCCGTTGCAGTGCAGGAACCGGAGATCGACACCAAACCGACTCCGGAGGACGAGCATCTGGCCTATTTGCAGTTGCAGCGCCAGCAGATTCAGCAGGAACAGGGCGATCTGGAAACGCTGCGTGAGGAAGTGAAAAAGGAAATCGTGCAACTGGAAGCCTTGCGGGAGGAAATCGACAAGCGCCTGGCGAAAGAAGATGAAATCATGGTCAAAAAGGTCACCCGCCTGGTGAAAATCTACGAGGCGATGCGCCCGGATGATTTGGTGCCCGTGCTGGAAAAGCTGGACGAAGACATGCGACTGGCCGTTCTTGCCCGTATGAAGCAGAAATCGGTCAGCGCGTTGCTCGTGCGCATGGATCCGGCGACGGCCGCCTCCATTTCCACCAAATTGCTCAGCAAAAAAGTGAAGTAATGTCAGTAAGATAGACGGTTTCTTCCCTTTCGCATTCCAACATCCTTTCATTTCGTATCCGGCCGACGAAGTTGGCACGAACGCCGCATTATATCTCTCAGCGAAATCACCCTTGAGCCGTCAGCGGCCGTCAAGGTTGGCAAATTTTGAGGTGAAAAACAGGATGAACGTATCCACGAAATTCCATGAGAAAGGAGGTGAAAATGCAGTGCTTAATATTACTGAGATACTAAGTAACAACAACAATGCGAACATGTCGTATCAATCCGCGCGGACCGACTCCGCCAAGGAAAAGGCCGCCAACGCCGCGTTTAACGTGATGTTGCAGGCCATGCCCGTGGCGGTCAGTCAGCCGGAACCGCAGCCTTCAACGCCGGCAACGGTGGTTGAAAGTACGATGTCGTCCGACAAGCAACCGGTAGAAAACGCCAAGCCGATCGCAACGACGAACACCACGGAACAACCGCGGCAAAACGTTGTTTCCCAGGCGGAAAGCCGCCAACCGAATCAACCGGCTCAAGCGGTGAATCGCAATGAAGCATCTAAGTCGCAAGCTCAGGTAAATACAAACGAAAATAAGGTCATGCAGGCGAAGGATGCCCAGTCGGTCGCTCCGGCGGTTCAACGGTCGAAATCGGTGATCGTCACCATGAACGAGACGATTAAGCCGGTGCAGGCGAGCGTGGCCACGACTCCGGCGCAGCCCCAGGTCAGCCAAGTGGCGCAAAAAGTTATTTCACATATAATTGCACAAGCCGACCAGGCTCAACCGGCAGTTGCGCAGGCAGCGACGGCGGCGCAAGCCAAGTCGATCGATCCGGTGCTGTTGTCGCTCAACAGCAAGGCGATCGAGGTTCAGATTCCGTCGACTCCTCAGGTCGTTCCGTACACAGACCTGCAGCTAAGAGACAGATCCGCCAAGCTGGTCAACGACGTGAAACAAAGTCGACAGGTCGTCGCCGAGCGGTCGCAGGCAACGATTGCCCAGCGGGAATCGTTGAGTGACCGACCGGCAGAAATTGCCTCATTGACGATGCGGGAGCGGCAAACCGTGACCAAAAGCGATGCCCCGCCGATCGACGGCCAAACGGCTCGTTCCAATTCTCCGGCCGTGCAGGCCCGTCAGGAAGCTTCGACGGCCGCGCAACCGATTTTCAACATCGAGACAAAGGCCGAGCCGATGTCGACGGTCAATCAACCGGTGGCGACGATGCCTACTCTGGAAGCATCGCCGACCACGACCGTTCAGCCGACGCCGACTGCCAGTCCGGCCACCATGGCCGCCCGGCAGGTTGAAGCGGTGACGGTCAAACCGGCGGCGACTCCGGCATCGACCGGCGCGATGATCGAGCACATCGAGCGCGTGGCGCGGATGGTCAATCAGCAGATGGTGCGCCGGGCCGCGGATGGCGGCGGCACCCTGCGGTTGCGTTTGGATCCGCCCGAATTGGGCCGCGTTAAATTGGAAGTGACCGTTGAACAGCAACATGTTCGCGCCCAGGCAGTGGTGGAGAGCGGTCAGGTGCGTCAGGTTCTGATGGACCATCTGCCCGATCTCAAGCAGCAGCTTGCTCAACAGGGAATGCAACTGGATCAGTTCGACGTCACTGAGCAGGCCGTGGATCAACACCGGCAAAGCCGATTCGCTTTCGACCAGAACGCCGACGGTCGCGCCGAACGCAACGCCGACTCGTCCAGATCGGAAGAGCACACGTCTGAACTC
>CALBTQ010000301.1 GCA_937967875.1 uncultured Pseudomonadota bacterium | reverse complement strand
TTCGTCGCCCGGTGCGACGATGACGCCCGAATCGTCGACCACCTCGGGTAGGCTGGTCGTGCGCGCGACGATTGCCGGCGTGCCGCAGGCCATCGCCTCGACGGCGGGCAGACCGAATCCCTCATAGAAACTGGGCAGCACCAGCGCGATCGCGCCGCGATACAGGTGCAGCAGGTCGTCGTCGCTGACGTTATCGAGCACCTTGATGTCGGCGGACAGCAGTTGTCGCGCCGAAGCGGCCAGCAGCTCAGGACGGCCGACCAGCGCCAGTTGGCAGTCGTCGCTCAACGCGCCCTCGCGCCGCGCGCGCAAGTAGGCGCGCATCAGGCCTTCCTCGTTTTTCTGGCGGCCGAACTGGCCGACGAACAACAGGTAACGCCGCGTCAAATCGTGGCGCGCAAGCACGGCGGCGTCCGGCTCGCCGGGCGTGAACAGCGGATCGTAACCCGGGTAGATCACCCGCAGGCGATCGGGCGCGATGCGCAACTGGCCGCTGATTTCGTCGGCGCTGAAGTGGCTGATCGTGTGCACGACGTCGGCCTTTTTCGCCAGCGAATAGCGCAGCCGCGTGCGCACGTATTGGCGCAGATTCGGTCCGATCGGATCGGTGAAATAAGGGCTGCGCCGCGCGAGATCGTACAGCGAAAAGAGAATGCGCGCGTGCTCGTCGTAGGACGGCACCATTTCCAACGTGCAGTGCAGCACATCGACCTTGTATATCGCCAGGCGATGATGAACGAACCAGCGCCGCGCCGCTTCGCGCGCCAGCGGCCCCAGGTAACCGTGCAGGTTCAACCGCCGATAGGAAAAGTTTTCCGGCAGCGGTCGGGACAGACGCAGTTCGGGCGCGAAGCCGAACACCAGGTACGCGTTTTCGCGATCCAGTTCGCTCAGATTTTCCAACAGATGTTTGACGATCCGCCCCGCACCGGTCAGCGCGTCGGGATTGTAGGGCGTCGCGTCGATGATAAACCGCTTCATTGTGCCAATACTCGTTGGATCGTTTCCCATACATTACCGGGGCGCAGGCCGCTCAGGCAAGGATGTCCCGGTTCGGGGCAGCGCTCGCGGCGGCAGGGGGCGCAGGGGACCGGATGCGCCAACTTGTGCGCCGGATCGGCCGCCCAACGCGCGGCGACGTTGGTGCCGGACATGATCGTCACCACCGGCGTGCCGACCGCGCGCGCCAGATGCGCCGGACCGGAGTCGACGCCGACCAGCAAGTCGGCTTGGGCGATCAGCGCCGCGCTTTCGGCGATGGAGAATTTGCCGGCCGCGTCGAGCGGCAAATCGCAATCGGCGACGAGCAGGCGATTGAATTGGCGATCCGCTTCTCCGCCGAGAAGAAGCAGACGGGCGTCGAGTCGGTCGTGCAGCAAGGCGATCAACTCGCGCCAGTGCGCCGCCGGCCAGGTCTTCGCCGGCGTGCGTGCGGCGGCGTGCAACGCGATGCATGGCCCGGTTCCGGCGACGTTCTCCCACGCGTGTTGCGCCGCGTCGGATAGCGGAGCGGTCAGCGGCAGCGGCGCGTCGACGATCGGCAGATCGAGCGTTTCGTGCAGCAGGGCGGTGTGATTGTCCGCCTCGTACCGTTGCTCGTTCGGCGGCGCGCCGATGTGCGTGGCCAGCGACGCCGCGCCGCGATGGTCGTAACTGACGATCCGCGGCGCGCCCAACGTGGTGCATAAAAGCATGTCGCGCCAATCATGGCGCAGGTTGATCAATAGGTCGGGTGCAAAGGCGCGCACCGCTTTTCGATAGGCGTACAAGCTGTCGGGTCCACCCAAAAACGGACTGGCCCAGGCGAAAGCCCGGTGACCGTCGAGCTCGACCAGCAATTGCGCCGCCGGATGACAGGCCACGGTGAGCGTGGCTTGCGGCCAGGCCGTTTGCAGCATGGTCAGCGCGGCGCGCGCGAGCAGGTAATCGCCGAGGTGATCGGGTTTGTGCACCCAGATGCGCCGGATGTCGGGCACGGCGCGGCACCGCCGCTTTTCGCGCCACGGCTTGGTGACGAAACCCGCCAGGCGGACGACCGGAAAGAGCGCGTTCATCGGCGATCCTCGGTCGGCGACGGTTGCGGCGTCGAGGTCGGCGAGGTTACGTGCGGTTCGTTGATGACGCCGGTGCGCATGCGGTGAATCGACGTGCCCATCGCCCAGACGGCGACGATTAAATAAGAACTGTGGTGCGGCTTGAACAGGAAGGAGTCGAAGCCGCCCGAGCCGAGGAAAAACAGAAACGCGAGAAACAGGCCGCGGCTGAGTTGTTTCAACTCAGGGTCGATCAGCAATTTCATGTTGTCGCGCAAGCGGCGCCAGAGGCGCACGATCACGTTCATGAACAGGAAAAAGCCGATGAGGCCCGTGCCGGTGAGCACGTCGACGTACATATTGTGCGGACTGCCGTACATCGGCTGAATGCCTTCGAGGATGGAATATTTTCCGTAAACGAAGGCGTAGTTGTTGTAGCCCACGCCCATGAGCGGATGTTCGACGATCAGGTTGATCGAGCTTATCCAGCGGATGAGGCGCGACTCGGCGCTGCTGGACGAGTAGTAGAAAAAGTCGACAACTTTCTGTTCGACGTCCAGGTCGCCGAAAATCGAGGTTGTCAGCAAGGCGATCATCCCGGCGATCATCAGCGAGGCCAGCACCACGCGCCGCCAATCGATCTGACCATGGAGGATCATCACCGTCAGGCCGAACAAAATGCCCACCCAGGTGCCGCGGTTGAAGGTCAGCACGATGCACACGACGATCGCGGCGACCAGAAAGAAACCGGCCAGGCGCTGCATCTTTTGCCGGAACAACGGTTTGAAGTGCACGGCGAGGGCCAGCATGATCGCGTAGTAAATGCCGGTGTAACTGGTCGAACCGGCGATGCTGATCATGCGCAGCAGCTTGTGTTTGAGGTAGATGTACGCGGGCACCATCGTCAGCAGGTTGTACCAAAATTCGGAGCGGGTTACATAAATGTAAAAACTGACCGCCATCATCCAAACGACCCACACCAACAGCCATTTGGTCAAGCGCAACACTTGCCGCTTGCTGTCGAGCGCGTCGATCATCGCGATGTAGCACATGACCATCTCAGTCAAACGCAATAATTCTTTTGTATTAAATATAATATTGCCGGGGCTGACCATGGCGACCTTGATGATGCAGATGATCGCCATGCCGTTAAACAGCAGCAGACCGCGCGCCACGCGATCGTCGCGCGGGATGACGAACCGCCGGCGGAGAATCGAGCGCGTCAGGTAGCCGCCGAAAATCAGCAGGATAAACGCATCCTCGACAGTGATCGCCCAGGGACCGGGGATGTCCAAGCCGATGTTGGGCAGGGCCATCACCAGCGGAAAGAGGAAGACGATCGAGTGGCGACGGAAGAAAACGAGCAGGAAAACAACCGCGCCCAACAGCATCATCACCAGGCCGAATTTCATGCCGGCGATCGACTTGCCGACGATCCAGGCCGTGACGATGGCGATCAGCGGCCCGACGATCCAGCGCGGATCGCGTTGCGAGGTCAGCCGTTGAGCCAGTTCGCTATAAAAGGACATCGTCTCCGTTCCGTTCCAAAGCCATGAGCAAAGCCTGTTCCAAGCGCGTCGCGACCGCGCGATCGGTGTACAAACGTTGCGCGCGTTCACGCCCGATGGCGCCGAGCGTCCCGCGTAGCGCCGGATCGTGTAAACGCGCCAGCGCCTCGGCGGCGGCGATCGCGTCGTTTTCCGCCACGAGCAATCCTGCGTCGCCGACGATCTCCGGAATCGCCCCGCAACGCGAGGCGACGAGCGGCACGCCGGCGTTCATCGCCTGCGCCAGGATGTGGCCGAATTGCTCGACCCAACCGGGCACGGTGCGGCTGAGCGACACGAGGGCGTCGGCCTCGGCGAGCAACGCGGGCACTCGATCGTGGGCCACCGCGTCGACGAAGGTCACACGTGTTTGCATTTTCAAACGCGTGGCTTGCCCGCGTAAATCGTTGCGGGCGGAACCGTCGCCGACGATCGTCGCCCGCCAATTCTTCGCCGCCGGCTGGGCCAGCGCGTCGAGAAAAAGATCGACGCCCTTTTTGCGATCGAGCCGTCCGACGAACAACGCGTGCGGCTGCTTGCGTGCGCGATGAACCGGCGGCGTTTCGCTTTCCGGCACGCCCACCTGCGGCGTTACCGTCAACGGACCGCGATAACCCGCATCGCGCGCTATACGCGCCGCCATACGCGAGCCGACCAAAAGACGCCGCGCCGCCCGATATGCCGGCCAGGCCAGCGCGCGCGAACGGACGTCCAGCGGCAGGTTTTCCCACGCGAAGGGCAGCAACGGCAAGCCCAGCGCCACCGCCGTGTAAGCCGCCTGCAATGCGGCCAGACCGCCGGGCTCGGTTTCGGCGAGCAAAACGTCGGGCCGCCACGTACGCAGCGCGCGCATCAACTCGGGGTGCGGATAATAAAAACGTCGTACATGCCCGGCATGCGGGCATTCGAACAAGGCGACGGCGAAACGCGGGTCGGGCGCGAAACGCCGCAGACCGAAATCGGGCTCGGGCCACGTTTGCGGCGAGGCAAGGAAAATATCATGACCGCGTTCGCGCAGGGCGTGAAACTTGCCGCGATTACCCGCGACAATGTAGGTGTGGCCCAGCACGGCGATGCGCATCAGCCCACCCCCAGCGTGCGATAGAGTGCGGCGGTCTGCACGGCGATACGGGGCCAGCCGAAAGTTACGCGCACCGTCGACGCAACGGCTTGCGCCGCTCGCCCGGCCTGCGGGCCGTCAACGATTGCACGACGGATCGTCTCGACCAGCGCGGGGGCGCTGACGTCGTCGGCGAGGTAGGGTGATTGCACGGCGCGCATCACCTCGGGCAGCGAGCCGGCGGGCGTGGCGGCGACCGGCGTGCCGCAGGCGGCCGCTTCCAACACGATCAGACCGAAGTTTTCCTCGGCACGCGTGGGCACGATGAACAAGTCGGCGGCGCGATAAACAGCGGGCAAATCCTCGTCGGGAACGAAGCCGAGAAAGCGCACACGATCATCAATGCCCAATTGCCGCGCTTGTCGTTCCAGGTCGTCGCGCAACGGACCGCTGCCGCCAATCAGACAGGCGATGTTTTTTCCTTCGCGGCGCAATGTCGCGACGGCTTCAAGCAGAAGATCCAGGCCCATGCGCGCGGCCAGACGGCGCACGGTGAGGATCACGAAAGCATCGGCGGGCAGATTGTGCGCGGCGCGCAGATCGACGGTCGTTTCCGCCGGTGAAAAGCGGTCGGCGTCGATGCCGCCGGGAACGATCACCGCATCGTCGGCGCGCGACGGCGCGAGCACGCGCAGCCAGGAGCGGGAAAATTCGGAGAGCATCGCCACGCGGTCCACGCCCAGCAACAAACGACGTTGCATGCGTTTTTGCGCGGCAAGCAACGCGTCCAGATACCAGCCGTAAACGAGCGAGCGACGCGCCCGAAGTTCTTCGGCTTCGACCGCATACTCGGCATGCCACGGCCCGTAAAAGGTGTACACGGTGGGCACGCGGCCGGCCAGCGCCGACAACGCTCCCTGCGCGGACAAGGTGAGATGAAAATGCGCGAGGTCGATTTCCGGCAGCAGCTTGAGCGCCGCGTCGCGGGTGGCGCGATAGACGCCGGCATACATCCGTGGAGTCGGTCGCGGCGGATACGCATAGCGCAGCACGCGCA